>JAFOJB010000145.1 GCA_017420455.1 Blautia sp. | reverse complement strand
AGGAACTGTCCATAAATAACCTTTACATCTGGCGCGTCTAAATCCGCCCAGGCTGCGTTGGTCTCGCCTTCCGGCTCGGTCATGCGCTAAACGCGTGCCACTGGCACGCAGCGCCGTCATTCGTCGATGCCGCTGCGTGGACGGTCTTTGCCCATTGCAATTGGAGAAAAGACGACAAAACACACAAGTTATATTCCGATAGTTCGTTGCAGCTCCTTACGGCAGGGCGAAGCTCGAACAGGTACTGGTATATTTCGGGCTCATGTGATACACTGAAGATAATAACCGGAGCAGACAGTTTTGTGCCGGCCGTAAACAGAGCGCCTTAACAAAACCGTCATCCGGGAACAGGGTATGTCAGTAAATGCTTATTGCAGAAAAGGAGGGAAAAAGATGGCTATTTCCATCGGAATCAATCAGGCAAAGGAGCTGCTGGAAACAGGAGTTGCAAAGGCACAGGATCTGGTCAGAAATCCGGATCAGGTGGATGATCTTCTGAAGAAGCTTGAGGATTATCTGAAAAAAGTTCCGAAGATCGGGGAAACGTTATCCGATGTTCCGCTGATGATCGCCATGGTAAAAGCGTATATCACAGGGGATTATCCGGAAGTTTCACCGAAGGTGATCATTACTATGGTCGGCTCATTTATCTACCTGCTGAAGAAGGACGATCTCATCGATGATTCCATGATGGGTATCGGCCTTGCAGATGATCTGGGCGTTCTGGGCGCGGCCTTGAAATTCTGTGAGCCGGAGCTCAGGGCATTTTCGGCCTGGAGAGAAGAGAAGCGCGCCAGGGGATTCTCGCCGGAGGCCGCCGCGCAGACAGATGGTGCCGTCCCGGAGACAGAAGACGCGACAGGACTTGAGGAGTAACGGTTCGCCCCGCATGAGTGGTCCTGTACGGCAGGATGGCAGACGGGGTACTGGTGCTTCAGAAGCCGGACAGGAAAAAGCGCAGGCACGGAAAATGCTGAAAATTGTTTGTGGAGAGGTATACGGAATTGATCAACAGAAGAAGATTGGGAAAGACAGGTCTTTATGTCAGTGAAGTGGGATTCGGCGGAGAATGGCTGGAGCGCCATGAGGAGGCAGAATCCATAGAGCTTGTCAGGTATGCACATGAGAAGGGAATCAACATTATCGACTGCTGGATGCCGGATCCGAAATCCAGGAACATCATCGGCAAGGCGATCGCCGGCTGCAGGGAAGAGTGGTTCGTGCAGGGGCATATTGGTTCTACCTGGCAGGACGGGCAGTATGTGAGAACCAGGGATATGAAATATGTAAAGCCTGCTTTTGAGGACCTCCTGGAGAGGATCGGCGGCGGGTATATCGATCTGGGAATGATCCATTATGTGGATTCCATGGAGGACTGGGACAACTGCATGAATACGGAGTACATCAGGTATGTCCACGAGCTTCATGAAGCGGGCATCATCCGCCATATCGGTCTCAGCACCCACAATCCCAGGATCGCGAAGCTGGCTGCTGAATCCGGGTTTATCGAGATGATCCTTTTCAGTATCAATCCCGCATTTGATATGAAGCCGGCGAGTGATGATCTGGAAACCATGTTTGGGGATTACGACCAGACCCTCAGCGGGATCGACCCGGAGCGCCAGGAGCTGTATCATCTCTGCGAGGAAAAGGATGTGGGGATCACCGTGATGAAAGGGTTCTTCGGCGGCAGGTTGTTCGACGCTGCCACATCCCCCTTCGGTGCGGCCTTTACACCGGTACAGTGCATTCACTATGCCCTGACCCGGCCGGCAGTCTGTTCGATCCTCTGCGGATATGATACGAAAGAGCAGGTAGATGCTGCTGCCGCATACGAGACCGCTTCCGATGATGAGAAGGACTATGCTTCCGTCATCGCAGGAGCTCCGCTTCACTCCTATATGGGACAGTGTACCTACTGTGGACACTGCAAACCCTGCGTCAGCAATATTGATATTGCCATGGTCAACAAGTTCTATGATCTGGCCGTGATGCAGCCGGAGGTTCCGGAAAGCGTAAGAGAGCATTATAAGCTGCTTTCCCATACGGCGTCGGAATGCATCGGCTGCCAGAGCTGCGAGAGCCGGTGCCCCTTCGGGGTGCCCATCGCCGAACGTATGGAGAAGACGGCGGCTCTTTTCGGATGCTGAGGAAATGGCAGGGCTGTTTTCAGCGGATCAGTGTCCGGTCCGTGCAGCAGGGATGCTGCGGGAAAATAATGGAGGGTGTTTTAGATGAACGCAAAGGTAATTCTGGGAATCCTGATTCCTTTTATGGGAACCAGCCTCGGCGCGGCAATGGTATTTGTTCTGAAAAAGAGCATCTCCGATAACCTGCAGAAAATCCTGACCGGATTTGCGGCAGGGGTCATGGTGGCGGCTTCTTTCTGGAGCCTGCTGCAGCCTGCCCTGGAGAGCAGCGCCTCCCTGGGAAAGCTTTCTTTTCTGCCTGCGGCAGTGGGTTTTCTGGTGGGTGTCGGATTCCTGCTTTTCCTGGATGAGGTGACGCCCCATATGCACTTTGACAGGCAGGATGAGGGCCCGAAAACGGGGCTGAAGCGGACTACCAAGCTGATTCTTGCCGTGACGCTTCATAATATCCCGGAGGGTATGGCCGTAGGCGTGGTCTATGCAGGTTTTCT
>JAFOJB010000144.1 GCA_017420455.1 Blautia sp. | reverse complement strand
GGATCCATCGAAGGGATGCTCCGCAATTCCCATCAGTTCCACATGGGTGTAGCCCATGTCCTTCACATAGTCTGCAAGGCGTTTGGCAACCTGACGGTAGGTATAAAAGCCTTCCGGGTTTTCCTCGGACCAGGGATGCTTCATCCAGGATCCCAGATGCACCTCATAAATTGCCATCGCATCCTTCTTCTCGTCGAATTTCGGACGGTTCTTCATCCAGGCATCATCGTGCCAGACATAATCCGAAATATTGGCGATACGGGACGCAGTGCCGGGGCGAAACTCTGACCAGTTTCCATATGGGTCGGATTTATACAGCTCTTCTCCGTGCATTCCCACGATGTAGAATTTATAAAGCTGTCCCACCTTGGCGCCTGGCACAAAGCACTGGAACACACCGATGGGACCGGCCTTCTCCATAGGATCGGCTTCCTTGTCCCAGCCGTTAAAATCCCCGATCACAGCTACATACTGCGCATTCGGAGCCCATACCGCAAAATACACTCCTGCAGTACCATCCTCCTCTGTCAGGTGCGCCCCCAGCTTCTTATAGATATCATAATGGGTTCCCTGTCCGAAAAGGTACTGATCCAGATCTGTGAACTGCATTCTCTCTCCCATAAAAAACCTCCTGCTTAATAATCCTCATCGGAACTGCCATCATCCAGATATTCATCGGAAGACCCGTCCGATACCTCATCGTAGCTGTCCTCATTGGAACTGCCGTCAGATACGCTGTCGTCCACTGTCTGTGTCTGAAGCTGGCTGAGCAAGCCGCTTTCTCCTGTGTAACCTTTTACAATCCCTGCATCCAGCGAGCTCTGCCAGAAATCGGAATAGGACGTATTCTGCAGCACCACGCCCTTTGCCTCCGCCATCTCGCTGAGCGTCACCAGTTTATAACCCATGCTCACCAGTTCCGGAATGATCCGGAGAGCGGCGTGTATGGTAGGCTCGTGAATATCATGCATCAGAATAACGGTACCGTCCGTCAGATCCCCCTGCATGACTGCCTGATAATCCAGTTCCTCATCCATGTAACTCCAGTCCAGACTGTCCAGCGACCACATAAAGAAGGGTTTTCCGACCATCTCATACAGATCATAGCATCCGGAGCCGTAGGGCGCACGCGCTACCGTTGACGCATGTCCACAGACCTCCAGCAGCTTATCATCCGTATCTGTAAACTCCTTTACCGCCGCATCGTAGTCTCCGGCATTGTAAAGAGTCATCACATCCTTGTGGTCATAAGAATGGTTTCCCAGCTCGCAGCCGGCTTCCAGGATCTTTCCCGGAACATCCGGATAATACTCTATACATTCTCCCAGTTCAAAGAATGTGGCGTGGGCGCCGTTTTCCTTCAGGCATTCCAGCAGAGTTTCCGTAAATCTGGAAGGACCGTCGTCAAAAGTCAGCGCCAGCATCGGTTTGGTCTTGTCCGGATTATACGAACCATCTTCATTGAAGTAATAATCATTTACCCCGGAACTGATCCACCCTGTCTGGACATATCCGGAATCGTCGAAGGAATACTGTACGCCGTCGATCTGCTGGAAACCGCTCACATAATAGGTCCCATCCGTATTCTGGTACCATTTTCCCTCATCGCTCTCATGCCAGCCCGGGAGCCGGTCCGTGATCTTTGTGATATCTGCCGCTCCCTTCAGCGGCATACGTACTGCGGCGTAAATATTTCCCTGAGCTTCTGTAGTCACCCCTGAGGAACTGCCGGCAGAGGATGTTCCGGTATCGGACTGCGCCGTTTCTTCCGGAGGTTCGCTGTCTACCAGCTCCTCCTGGGCGGATCCCTCTGCTTCTGACCCATCCTGCAGAAAATCCCCTGTGAAGGTATTGTCTGCCATCGCCACAGTTCCCCTGAGTTCTGTGCTGTCGGCGTCCTTATCTCCCACCAGCGGGAGTACAATGCCGCGGATCAAAAATACCCCCAGAAGAATCACTGCAGCAGCGATGATCCCCAGTCTCGTATACTTCCGGATCATCATCTGGCGCTTCTTCCGAAGCCTTCTTTCCCTCAAAGTTTTCTGATCCATTTCTTTCTCTCCTCCCCATTAAAGATATCCTTTCTGGAGATTCATTTCTTATCCTCTGCCCCGGCTGCTGCTTCATCAGCCGCTGCCTCAGCCTTTTCTGTTTCCGCTTCTGCTGTTTCTGCCGCTGCTTCTTTTGTTTCTGTCTGTGCTTCTGACCCTTCTTCTGCTTCACCGGCTTCTTCTGCGGTATCTGCCTGTGCTGCCGCCTCTGCCGCTGCCTCTTCCTGGGTCACCTCTTTGATGACTGCCTCGTCCACAAGGAACTGCTCCACACGGAGAAGCGCTACTGTCTCGTGCACCGCAGTCTCTCCATAGGATTCTACAAGATTCTCCAGGTTTTCTACCTGGTAGCTCGCCAGCAGGGTGTCGATGATCTTTTTGGAGGCTTCATCCTCCATGCTGAGCTTTTCCGCATCGATGACCGCCTGTACGACCAGATTCTGTTTTACCTTGAACTCCGCGTAATCCTGCTTGTATTCCTCAAAGCTTTCGAGAGTCATTCCCTGTGATTCCAGGAACTCTTCCAGAGTCATGGAAGACCATTTCGCGTAATTCTCGATCTGCTCCTGCGCTGTTGCCTTTTCCTTCTCAATATCTGCTTCCGGATATTCTGAGACCTCGGCTCCGTCATATACATTTCCAAAGGCTGTCGTCTTCAGGTTTTCCTCCGAATATGCAGCCGCCTGTTCGTTAAGCTTTGCCCTGACCGCTTCTTTATATTCTTCCACGGTTTTGGAATCCGTATTGGCCTTTACCCACTCATCGGTAAGCTCCGGCATACGCTTAACGGCATCCAGCGTCACGGTAAACACCACTGCCTGCCCTGCCAGATCCGCATTACCGTACGACTCCGGGAAGGTCAGGTCAAGATCCTTTGTCTCTCCAACCTTCATGCCGATCACGCCTTCTTCAAAGCCCGGGATAAAGGTGCCGCTTCCCAGGACCAGCGTATACTGGGTGGCTGAACCGCCTTCAAACTCCACGCCGTCCTTCTTTCCGACGAAATCGATCACGGTGGTATCTCCATCCTCGGCTGTCGCGTCGGAAACCTCCACCAGTCTGGACTGCAGCTCCGTCTCGATCTGGGTATCGACCATCACATCGGTGACCTCCACGATCAATTTCTCCAGTTCCATGCCCTTGTATGTCCCGAGCTTCACACAGCTGGCGGCGTCATCCACAGATACGATACGGAATTCGTCCGCGGATACCGCTGTGCTCATCATAAGTCCCAGTGCCATAGCTGCCAGTGCAATTCGTTTTTTCATTTTGTTGATCCTTTCTGTTTTAAAAATTCATGATTCCAGTGCCAGAAGCACCTTTCGTTACTGCCAGGATGCCGGGGGTGCATGCATCTTCTTACATGGGCGGTACCGGCGTTGGACGATCCGAATCCCATACCTCGCTTACATCGAACAGATCCTCCAGGAGCTCCGGATTATAATACATACGGTACCCATCCAGATTTCTTCTTCCCTGGCGGAGGAAAAGCCCGCCCTCCTGTGCCTGGACCCAGTACTGGCTGGAATCCACATTCATATAATAATGATATCCTCTGCTCTTAAAATACGCAAACTTCGGGTTGTCCATGGAATACGGCTCCCAGCCCCCGATATCCGCGCCAAAGGCAAAGACGATCATATCTGTTTTTCCGAGAACCGGTGCCACATAGGCCTCCCATTTCTCGTTGTCTGCCTGAAGCTCTTCTGCGCTGGAGGTGGCCGCGTTCCGGTGTCCCCAGGTGTGGCTGGCGAACTCCCAGCCGTTTTTCTTCATGGCATCCGCGACTCTCGCCGCCTGTGCCACCTCCGCGTCAAAATCAAAATCCGGATGACTGTCCAGAAATTCCCGCTGATTCTCCTGCAGGTTTTCCCCTGTTTTGTAGGCGATATCCGTGCGGTATCCCAGAACCCCGTTGTAGCCGGTCATTGCCAGGATTCCTTTTCTCCCATGATAGGAGAAATCTGGATGCAGCTTCACAAACTCATCTACGATGGGTACCAGATCATAATTTCCGACGGAAACCGTGCCGTCGTCTTCGATGTATTCACATTTGACTTCGCCGGTATCTGTAACCACAAGCCTGCTTGCAAAACCGTCCCCATCCATGTAATGATAGTAGCTTACATCATCCTGCGACAGAACAAACGGTATTTTCCCCGGCGGAAGCATGATCTTTTCCCGGTGCATGACTCCGTTTCCATCCACCGACATCATATCATGCGGGCTGACAAGCACATACCCCTTCTGGTATAGGATATTCAGGATCCTGTTGAACTCCGGTATGGTGGTCATAACCTGGTTATAGCCTCCCTCATCGGAATCCCCGTCGAAGGCCTTCGCGTTATCGCAGACCAGTGTATGGAAGAAAATATGGGTGATCTGTTCCAGGGGATATTCCTGGCACACATCCTTCATATTCTGGTATTTTGTCACGGCAGTCTGAATTTCCTGGCTGTCCTGATATTCCGTCTGTCCCTTCAGATACTGCAGCGCTCCATCGTAGTCATACTGTGCCGCCATTCTACCGGCTTCATCCAGGACCGGCTGAACAGGCAGCGGCGTCGGCGTGGGCTCCGGGGTCGGCGTAGGCGTTGCCGGCGGCCTTATTTCAGAGGCCCTGACCCCCGACGACTGTTCTCCGGAAGGGAATACCTTATCATGAAAAGGCAGAACCTCTACCTTGCATCCCCCCAACTGTAAAGCCATCCCCAAAGCAATGCCGCATAAGAGAAGTCCCCTTCCGCATATTCTTTTATTCATACCCCTCTTACCATCCTCCCTCTTCGGAGAACCATGCATCAATATCCCGCACGGCTCCCTATGGTGATCTTTCTTCTGCCTTTCGGGCGCTAATCTGTGAAAGCAGATTACCCTTCCGCGTCATCAAAGCAGATTTCCTCATTCATTATAACGTCTATAAGAAAAAATATCCATACCATATAAAAAATTATTTCAATGCTTTCCCCTCAGGGATTGCCAATCCGCGGAAAAGATGATAAAATAATCTTCACGTCATACGAAAAATGGTAAGGAGGATTTCCCATGAGCACAGTAACCATAGTCCTTCTGGTAATTCTTGTCGTTCTCATCGGCGCCCTCATAGCGCTTTATTTCTTCGGCAAAAAAACACAGAAAAAGCAGGAAGAGCAGCAGGCACAGATCGAGGCGGCCAAACAGACGGTATCCATGCTTGTCATCGACAAAAAGCGAATGCCTGTCAAAGAATCCGGTCTTCCTCAGATGGTCATCGACCAGGTACCCCGGCTGATGCGCCGTTCCAAACTTCCTATTGTCAAAGCCAAGGTCGGTCCCAAAATCATGATCTTCATCGCAGATGAAAAGATCTTCGACCTGATCCCGCTGAAAAAGGAGATCAAGGCAGAGGTCAGTGGTCTTTATATCGTAGGAGTAAAGGGAATCCGCGGTTCTCTGGAAAAACCGGAACCGAAAAGGAAAGGCATCAAAGGCCTGGTGGACAGGCTCCGGAAAAAAGCCAGCTGAAGAAAAGCAGAATTTATATTAAAAACAGACCGGATAGAGGAGCATTCCTGCTCCCCTATCCGTTTTTTATGCGATAGAAAGACAGAGGGACGGTTCTTTTGTCCTGTCTCCCTGTCTCATGTCGAAGACAGGAAGACAGAGGAACGGTTTTTCTCTCCTCTCCTTCTGTCAGAAAAAAGGACCATCCTCCTGTCTTCCTCTGTCCCGCAGAAAAAAAGGATCCTGGTCTTCTGCGGTGCTTTCCGGGTTCTTCTCCCGGGCCTGGATCTCCAGGCAGCAGTCTGCCACATGCTGCTCGTTCACATCCAGGGCATACTCTGCTCTCATACAGACAAAAGCTTCCTCTTCATGAAACTCCAGCCCCGTTGCCGCGATGCCCATCTGGATGGTGCCGTAGGGCGTGGTATAATAAGCCATATTTTTCTTTCCGAGCTCGAAGACCATGTGTACATTTACCAGTCCTTTTTTCCGTACTTCCATGGCGTCCTGTGACATTTTCACATAATTGGTCGTAAGCTGGCCGGAATCATCCAGGATCTCTTCATAACGCAGATAATGACTGCCTCCACGGAAATAGTATTCCCCGGGTACAATGATTTCTATGGGCTCTTCGTCTCCCTGCGCATCCAGCATCTGAAGCCCTTTCACGCAAATCAGTACATCCTTTTTCATATTCTGCCTCCACAGAGCACATGCTTTGCCGGCGATGTATTGTCAGTATTTTTCTATATCGATCTTCTGGGTCATGGACACATCATAGGGCAGGATCGAATTCGCGAAATCCGTGAACTTTTCTGCCAGGTCGCTGACGTAAAAACGGTATGGAAATTCCTCCTGGGCATTTTCCTGCCCCGTCAGATCCAGTTCCGAAAGCAGGTCCCGAAGCTCCAGGGCTGTTTCGTAGGCCGGATTGACAAGACGTACATTTTCTCCCATCACCTCGCGGATGGTGGAACGGATCAGAGGATAATGGGTGCAGCCAAGAATCAGTGTATCGATCCCGCATACCTTGAGCTCCTCCAGATATCTCTCCGCTACCTTCGTGGTCACGTCATCATGGAGCCAGCCCTCCTCCACCAGCGGGCAGAACAGAGGACAGGCCTTCCCGATCACCTGAACCTGCGGACAGAGTTCCTTCAGGACTCTTTCGTGGATGCCGCTGTCGATGGTCGCGACTGTTCCTATCACCCCGATCTTCTTATTCTTTGTCTCTGCTGCCGCCACCTTGGCTCCTGCGTCGATCACGCCGATGATCGGGATATCCAGCTCCTTCTTGATATCTCCAAGCGCCAGGGCACTGGCCGTGTTGCAGGCGACCACAATGGCTTTTACTCCCTGGTTTTTCAGAAAATGCACGATCTGTCTGGAATAGCGCAGCACCGTATCCTTTGATTTGCTTCCGTAAGGTACCCTGGCGGTATCTCCAAAATATACGATCTTTTCCGAAGGAAGGTTCCGCATGATCTCCCTCGCTACCGTAAGCCCTCCTATTCCCGAATCAAATACGCCTACCGGCGCATTTCTGTCTATATTCATATCTCGAAGTAAACTCCTTTCCCCGCCAGAACCGTCATCCTGCCGCGCCCTGCGGCCGGATACTTTCCCCGGGACCTTTTCTTTCTCATCTGTTATGGCGTTTTCAGCGCCGCTATACCCTGCATACAGGTTTCTCCGGTACTATCGGCCGGTATTCTGCTGCGCATTCCCATTCTGAAGGCCGTTCTCCTGCTGCTCCTTCCCGTTCTGCCTGCCGATATCCTGCTGCTCCTTCCGGATGGTCCGCAGGATCGCCTGTCTCTGGTTTTCCAGATGGCTGAAGGTGATCTCCTTTGCCTTCCTTTCATCCCTTTCGCGGATGGCGCTTACCAGCTCCTGATGCTCGGCAAGAAGCTGTTCCCTTGCCTCCTCATCCTTCAGGTATTCCAGCCTGTAGCGGTACATCTGCTCCCTCATGTTGGCGAGTACCTGAATGAGCTTGGCGTTCCCGGAGGCCTGGTAAATGACTTCATGAAAAGCCTCGTCCGCTTCCGCAAGCTTTGTCACATCCCCCTCCTGAATGGTATGGGCAAAATTTCTCGATGCAAGGTTCAGCCGGCCGATCTGTTCCTCATCCATATTCCGGCATGCCTTCTCCACCGCCATGCTCTCCAGGGTGATCCGCACCTCCAGCACATCCGAAAGATCCTTCTCGGTGATCCCTGCCACATGGGCTCCCTTCCGCGGTATCATCACGACAAGTCCTTCCAGCTCCAGCTTTCTCATGGCTTCCCGGATCGGAGTCCTGCTCACGCCAAGACGCTGCGCCAGCTCCATCTCCATAAGCCGCTCACCGCTTTTCAGCTCTCCCTTCAGAATCGCCTGGCGAAGCGTATTGAATACCACATCCCGCAAAGGAAGATATTCATTCATATCCACGGTAAATACACTGGTCACTCTCATCTCCTCCTGTCACACATG
>JAFOJB010000143.1 GCA_017420455.1 Blautia sp. | reverse complement strand
TATATATCATGATATTCGTTTTTTAAGGAGGTTTCCACTATGAGTTTTTATGATTATTCCGTGAAAAACCCCAAGGGGGAAGATGTTTCCATGAAGGATTTCCAGGGTAAGGTAGTCCTGGTCGTCAACACAGCAACAGGCTGCGGCTTCACGCCTCAGTACAAGGACCTGGAAACCATGTATGAAGCATTCCATGACAAGGGTCTGGAAATCCTGGATATCCCCTGCAACCAGTTTGCCGGACAGACTCCCGGAACAGACGATGAAATCCACGAGTTCTGCACTCTGAGATACAATACCCAGTTCCCGCAGATGAAAAAATCGGATGTGAACGGTGAGAATGAGCTCCCGTTATACACCTTCCTCAAGAGCCAGCAGGCTTTCAAAGGGTTCGGAAAGGGAGCAAAGGCTCTGGCCATGGGCGTCATGCTGAAGAAAATCGACAAGGACTATAAAAACAACCCCAACATCAAATGGAACTTTACCAAGTTCCTGGTAGACCGGGAAGGAAATGTGGTCGACAGGTTTGAGCCTACAGAGGACATGAAGGTCGTATCCGAAAAGGTGGCAGAACTCCTGTAATCCCCGGCATCAGGCAGGGACAGCCGCAGGATGGACAGACAGTCCCGTCCGCCCGCTGCTCACAGAGATCAACAGAAGAGGCTGTAAAAGCAGGTTTGCGCAATCCGCTTTTACAGCCTCTTTTTTTCCGAAATCAGGGTATTCCCCGGGAAAGACCGGTCACTTTACCGGTACGGAGAATATCTCTGTATACACTGATTTCCCGTTCTTCTGTTCAGATTTCATCAGCGAAATCTTCGTGACATTGCATTCATCCTTGATGAGGGGAAGCTTTTCGGGACGCTTCCCGCCAGTCTTTCGTACCAGTGTGACATGAGGCACGAACTTATCATCCGCGCAGGGAACTCCTCTGGCCTTCAGCTGCCTGCGAAGCTCCTTCGTATAGTTTTTCAGCTTCTGATTTCCCTTTATGCTGATGCAGAAGGCATCGCCGAAGGTGACCATCCCGTCCATGGCGATGCGGAAGGTTTCCCCCGGCACCTCACGGAGAACCTCCTGTACTGCCGTAGAAGACTGCACCTCCCCGATAAACGCCAATGTCATATGAAGGTTTGACGCCGGGACATAATTGCCCGTCAGTCCCTGCTGCTTCAGGTCATGCATCATGCCGATGATCGCTGTCTTCATTTTATCCGTGATCTGGACTGCAATAAAGAGTCTCATAAGAACAAATTCTGCCTCCTTCTTTGAGTGTTACAGTCCCCAGCCGGTGAGACCGTGAACTGTAACCTTTGAGTAACACGATCCGATGCGCTGCGCTTCAGCTGCCCGTTCCCGGAGCAGTTCCGGGAATTCATCCTAAAGAATATATACCCCGTCGGGATCAAACTGCAGGTAAGCCTTCTGCTCCGCTTCAAAGATCCGTTTGTTGACCGGATTGTAATCTGTGATCTGGACAGTGGTCCCTCCGGCTTCTGCCTGATAGTACTGATACGACCCCATAAAGGTGGAAAGCGTCACCTTACAGGGAAGCTGGCCGGATTCCGCAAGCGTCACCGCCTCAGGACGGAGTACCAGAGATGCCTCATCTCCCTGCTTCGCGTCCGCATAATTGTTGACAGCCATCTCGCGTCCGTCGATTCTGATCACCGCCTTGCTGCCCTCTTTTCCGATCACCTTTGCCTTCAGGAAATTGGCTTCGCCGATGAAATCTGCCACAAACCGGGACTTCGGATGGTAGTAGATCTCTCTCGGCGTTCCGATCTGCTCCACCTTTCCATTGCTCATGATGATGATCTTGTCAGAAAGGCTCATTGCCTCCGACTGATCATGGGTTACATAGATGGCGGTGATTCCCACCTTCTGCTGGATACGGCGGATTTCCGTACGCATTTCCACCCGCAGCTTCGCGTCCAGGTTGGAAAGCGGCTCATCGAAAAGCAGTACTCCGGGCTCCATCACAAGAGCCCTGGCCAGAGCAACTCTCTGCTGCTGCCCGCCGGAAAGCTGGTTGGTCATACGCTCCTCCATCCCCTCCAGCTGGACCAGCTTCAGAATGTTCTCCACCTTCGCCCTGATCTCGACCTTGGAAAGCTTCCGAAGCTTCAGGCCATAGGCTACATTGTCGAACACATTATAATGCGGGAGCAGGGCATAGCTCTGGAAGACCATTGCGGTATCTCTCTTATTGGGCGGCAGGGCATTGATCGGCTCTTCTCCCAGATAGATTTCGCCCTCGTCCGGGCTTTCAAACCCGGCGATCATACGGAGCGTGGTGGTTTTCCCGCAGCCGGACGGCCCCATAAGGGTTACAAAGGTACCAGGCTCAATTTCCAGATTCGTATCCTTTACCGCATAGAACTCCTTCCTGGTTTTCGGATCCTGGTATATTTTTGAAATATGCTCAAGGCGGACGCCTTTTTTCTCATTAGACATTTTCGTTTCCTCCCTTCAATGTCTCTTCTTTATGCGACAAAACACTCTGCCTTCAGTCTGAAGAAACACGGCTCGTTCCAAAGTATCTGATGATCAGGTTCATGATCAGCACCGCGCTGTAGGTGATCAGGATCAGGATCGTGGCAAAGGCGCAGGCGATACCGTAGGAGCCTTTCTCCGCAAATTCGTTGATCTGCACTGTGATCAGCAGATAGGACGGTGTTACCAGCAGGATGATGGCGCTGATTGCAGTGATACTCCGGACGAACGACGTGACCAGACCGGACAGAAAGCTGTCCTTGATGAGAGGCAGCGTCACCGTCATAAACACCTTGAAGCTGTCCGCTCCCATGTCATAAGCCGATTCCTCAATGCTCTTGTCTATCTGGCGAAGCGCGGAAATACCGCTTCTGGTACCGGTGGGAAGGCTTCGCACGATGAAAACGATGACCAGAATGGCTCCTGTTCCATAGAGTCCCTGAAGGAATCCCGTGTGAAAAACACCTCCGGAAAAACCACGGATGTATCCGATACCGAGAACGGTTCCCGGCACAGCCATGGCCAGCATGGAAACAGCCTCGATAAAGCCCTTTGCCTTAAATTTCCTCTTTACCACCAGATAGGAGATGATCATGGAAAGAAGGGCAGTGATGGGAGAGGCGATCAGGGAGAGAACGAAGCTGTCCTTGAACGCCTTCAGGCCTTTATACCTGGTGAAGACCATCTTGAACCATTTGAAGGTCAGATGGAAATCGTAGCCCCAGGTCTTGAACAGGGCGCCGAAGGGCACGCAAACATACATCAGCACCACAAAGAGAGCCAGCGCGCCGCAGAGGATGGAAAGGGGAACCGTCACGCTCCTGTCGGTGATCAGCATACGGGCACGGCTGGCTTTTCCGGTAAGCGTTGCGGTACTCTTGGCCTCCAGGTAATATTTCTGGACGACAAACATTGCCAGTGTAATGCACAGAAGGATGACAGCCATGGCCGCGGCTCCTTCCTTATCATATGCTCCCGTGATCTGCAGATAGATGGTGGTGGCCAGCGTATCGTAGGAACCCCCGATGATCATGGGGTTCGCGAAATCCGCGATGGACTCGATGAAAGTCACCAGGAAGGCGTTTCCGATGCCCGGAAGAAGAAGCGGAAGGGTAACCGTGAGGAAGACCTTCATCCGGGAAGCTCCCATATCCCTGGCAGCCTCCTCCAGCGAAGGATCGATATTTTTCAGAAGGCCCTTCAGCATCATATAGCAGACCGGGAAGAAAGTGAGGGTCTGAACGATGGTGATGCCCCAGAAGCCATAAACGCTGTTGTCATATATTTTCAGGAGATATCGGGTGATGATCCCTGCCTTCCCGAACAGCATGATCATGGAAAGGGAAAGCACGAAGGGCGGCGATACGACGGGAAGCATGGAAACAACCTTGAACAGGCCGGAAAGCGCCCTGGTGCGAAGCCGGACATATACCTCGACATAGGCAAACAGCAGCCCGATCAGTGCGGAAGCGATTCCTACCAGGAACCCTACTTTCAATGTATTGGTGATGGCCCTGCGGAAATTGGAAAGTCCCATCACCCTCTGGAAGATGGACAAGGTAACGCCCTCTTCCTTTGATACAAAACTGTCTACCAGAAGGATCGCCAGCGGGTACAGGATGAACAAGGTCAGAAAAGCGATCAGCACCACAATGGTAGTGACCATGATCGGATCTGCCAGAAGTTTTTTTCTCTCCAGCTGGGCTCCCTGCCCTTTTGCCATAAATGATTCCTCCTTTGCTGATACATATCAGGAACTGCCGGAATATAACCTGTGTATTCTGCGGCAGTTCCTCAGGAAAGAAAGCCCGGCCGGATGAGCTTTCACATCCTGCCGGGCCTGTTTTCTGATGCTGCTTTGCGAGCCGATTATTCTGTCTGGAATCTTCCGTCTGCCGCATCGCCCAGGGCTGCCATCACTTCTTCTACATAGGTGGTGGTGTTTTCCTTGGCATCCTCGAAATCATAATCCATTACATTGTCCGGATCCAGACCGAATTCCACAGCCACCTCCGGCTGCTGTGCATTGTCCAGTACCAGGAACTGATAGGAACCATACTGTGCGCCAAGCTCTACGCAATCCGGGCTGAGAGCGTACTCGATCCAAAGCTTCGCAGCATTGGGATGTGCGCAGCCCTTGAAGATTGCCGTTGCGCCAACCTCGAAGGAAGTGCCGCTGGACGGAATGATCAGGCCGATGTTTCCATAGCCGTTGTCGACGATCTGGGTAATGCCGTCATGCAGGAAGCCGATTCCGATGACGCACTCGCCGGTACCCACATTCTTGGAGGGGCCGGAACCGGATTTGGTATAAACCTCGATATTCTTGTCCAGGTCTACCAGATACTGGATTCCTTCATCATGGCCATATTTCTGGATCATGGTATTGATGACCAGCTTGGCGGTTCCTGCGGTGTTGTAGTTGGACAGCCAGATCTTGCCCTGGTATTTCTCATCCAGAAGATCTGCCCAGTCCTGAGGCTGCTCCAGACCCATTCTGTCCAGCTCATCGATATTTACCATGAAACCGAGGATTCCCTTGTAAATACCATACCAGCAGCCATCTGCATCCCGGTACATATCGCTGAGCAGGTGGGATGCATTCTGGGCTTCATAGCTCTCCAGAAGGCCTTCCTTTGCAGCTACATTGTAGGGATCTGTGGTGCCGCCGAACCATACGTCGCCAGAGGGATTGCCGTTTTCCTCCTCGATCTTGCTCTGTACCTCGCCGGTAGAAAGGCGCTGATACTGCACTTTGATTCCATACAGTTCCTGGAAATGGTCACAGGCTGCGGAAAGATACTCCTCCTCACAGGAGCCGTATACGATCAGCTCTCCTTCTTCCTGTGCCGCCGCGATGAGCTCGTCGAGATTTGCCTCCTCCGCCGCTGCCGGTACAGAGAAAAGCATACCCACTGTCATGATCCCAGCCATCAGTAAAGCAAGTTTTTTCTTCATGATGAAACCTCCTCCTTTTTGATCTTCCGGCTGCATGCAAATACAGATTCTTTATACAGATTCTCTATGCATGTTAGCCATATTTCTTTCTGATCAGACTCAGTATATCAGAATTATTACCAGTTTTCAATCCGGTTTTTCTCTGATCTTGTATCTTTTTGCTCAACAGATTACAGTTCATGGTCTCTCCGTGTGGAACTGCATGTGTTTTCAGGATGTCCGGCATCTTTCCGCTTTTTCAGTCATTCGGACGCATGAAGAAGCGGCCGGAGAGCTGGTCTGTTTTCATGACATTGATAAATGCTTTTTCGTCTATCTGGCGGATCCCTTTGAGAACCGCCTTCCGTTCTTCACTGGAAATCACAGTATATACCATCGTCCTGGGCGTATGCCGGTAAGACCCCACTACCTCGATCTGGGTAGCGCCATGAAACGAAAGCCGGTTGATCACCTGGGTCACTTCATCCGGTTTATCTGTTACGATGAACAGGGTGTTTTTCTGATAGCGCTTGTGGAGCAGATGGATCACCTGGGTAGATGTAAACTGGAAGATAATGGAATACAGGGCTTTATCCCAGCCAAAAAGCAGGCCGTAGGTGGAAAGAACCACTGCATTAAAGATCAGAACATAGTTGAAGGAATCTATGCCGAATTTCTCCGAGATGTAGATGGCAATGAAATCCGTACCGCCGGAGGTTGCCTGGGCATTCAGCGCAAGGGATACCGCGAATCCGTTGATCATTCCTCCGAACACACTGATCAGAAGTACATCGTAGGTGATGATCCGGGGCCGGACGAAATCGGTAAGGAAGCTGACGATGAAGATCGTAATGCAGGAATAGATTGTGAATTTTTTTCCGATCTTCCTGTAAGACAGCAGGATCGGAAAAGCGTTCATGGCAATGTATACAGGACCGTAGGGAATACTGATGCCTGCATATTTCTGCGCCACATTCTGCACAAGGAGCGTAAGACCTGCAAAACCACCGGGAAGCAGGCCGCCTGTATGTACGAAGGTTCTCAGGTTCAGCACCATGACCGTACCTGATAAAATGCAGAGCAGGATTCTGCGGAATTCTCTGGTCTTGTCCGGTTTCATATCCGTATCTCCTCTTTGATAAACGCATGTTTCTATCCGGAATACCGGTTCCGAAGCCTCTATCTTCGCGGCTTCGAACGGTATCCGGCTCTTACTCGCAGGAATATACCACCAGTTTCCTGATGTAAAGTCCTGCTTTCCTGTTAACCAGCAGGCATATAGACCACCAGCACATCACCGCTCTCCACCCGGTAGGTGCTTTCTTTGGTGGGAAGTATGGTGGCGGAATCCCTTTTTGCCAGTACTACAGTCCTGTGATATCCGGTTTCGATCTCCTCGAAGGTAAGCCCCAGCCATGCGCTGTCCAGGTCGATCTGAACTGTCTTCAGCAGCACGTCAGGAGCAGCCTGCCCGTTGGCGAGCTCTGTATACTGCTCCACGAATCCAGCGGAAATGATAC
>JAFOJB010000142.1 GCA_017420455.1 Blautia sp. | reverse complement strand
TGATGATAGCCCCGATCATACGGGTGGTCATTCCCCAGGAGGTCTGATGCACATATTTCAGGGTATTATCCTTGTCCGTGTACTGAATGTTGAAAGCTCTGGCGAAACCATCGCCGAAGTTGTGGCTGGTACCGGACTGGAGGGCTTTTCCATCATGCATAAGGGCTTCAATGGTATAGGTAGATTCCGCACCGGCAAATTTTTCCTTGTCGGTCTTCTGCCCCCGGATAACGGGAATCGCCAGAACCTCCTCGCAGAAGTCCGCATAGACGTTCAGCATCTGGATGGTCCTTGCCTCGGCCTCCTCCGCTGTCGCGTGGGCAGTGTGGCCTTCCTGCCACAGGAACTCTCTGGAGCGGAGGAAGGGACGGGTGGTTTTCTCCCAGCGGACTACAGAGCACCACTGATTATAGACCTTCGGCAGATCCCGGTGGGACTGGATCTCTCTCTGATAAAAATCACAGAACAGGGTTTCAGAGGTAGGACGCACGCAGAGACGCTCCTGCAGGGGCTCCAGTCCGCCGTGGGTAACCCAGGCCACCTCCGGCGCGAACCCTTCTACATGATCCTTTTCCCTCTCGAGCAGGGATTCCGGGATAAACATGGGCATATATACATTCTGCACGCCCGTCTCCTTGAACCTCCTGTCCAGCTCTGCCTGGATATTCTCCCAGATTGCATAGCCGGCGGGTTTGATCACCATGCAGCCCTTCACGCTGGTATAGTCGCAGAGCTCTGCCTTCTTAACTACATCCGTATACCACTGGGCGAAGTCTTCCTCCATGGAGGTAATGGCTTCCACCAGTTTCTTTTCTTTTGCCATGTCTGCATTCTCCTTATTCTGGTTTGTTCTGCCGCGGTCAGCGCGGCTGTCTGTTTTTTTGTTCCTGTTCACAGCCCTCCACACCATTCGGAATTCCCGCCCTGCGGGCTCTCCTGGCGCTTCGCGCCTGAATTCCTCATCCTGTGGAGTGACAGCTTTCGCAGTCTTGCCCGGATATGAGACCGGATTTTCCGTGCAGGCACGAAAATCCGGTCTCATATTCGGGCAGGCTGTGAACAGTAACTTTTTCTTAAGTCTATTGAAAAAAGCGGGTATTGTCAAGATACTTCGTTGCAGTTCACGGCCTCACCGGCCGGGGACGCTGCAGTTTACGGTCTCACCGGCTGGGGAGGCCCTGAACGATACCGATGCTTCCCGGTCATACATGGATCAGGAGTTCTCTGTGGGTGGGGTTGTACCGGTAATACCGGACGCCGGAAGCGTCCAGCATCCGCTTGGAGGCAAGTACCGCAGGGCTGTCGGGATATTTGTCCAGGTCATAGATGACGGTGCGGATGCCGGCCTGGATGATCGCCTTGGCGCACTCATTGCAGGGAAACATGGTGACATACAGCTTGGCCCCCTCCAGGCTTCCTCCCCGATAGTTGAGGATGGCGTTCAGCTCGCTGTGGGTCACGTAAAGGTATTTGGTTTCCAGCGGATCTCCTTCTCTCGCCCAGGGAAACTGGTCGTCGGAACATCCTATGGGAAAGCCGTTGTATCCCATGGAAAGAATTTTATTGTCCTCAGAGACGATGCAGGAGCCCACCTGAGAATTGGGGTCCTTGGAACGCATGCCCGAAAGCTTCGCCACGCCCATAAAATACTCGTCCCAGGATAAATAATCCTGCCTCTTCTGTGCTTTTTTCATGTCCATATCTCTATTCCCTCCGGCCTTCAGGCTGAAAAGCCTGTTTTCAGGCCTCGATCACGGTATGCCCGGCAGCCTTCAGGAGACGGTTCATGATCGCCTGCCCCATTTCCGGTGTATGGAAGGCCTCCGAATAGATGACCTGTACATCCTCCGCGTCGAAATCCCGCAGAACCTGGTACAGGTGGCGGGCGATCGTCTCCTCCTCGGCTCTTTTCCCTATAGTCTTCACAATTCCCGTTTTATAGTTCCGGGCTGTTTCCTCGGCAGCGATGATCCCCACCTGTTTTCCCTCTTTCTCTGCCTTCGCGGCAAGACGGCAGATGGTCTCGACCACGGCTTTCTCTTCCCCTTCCACGATGGACAGGGCAGCCCTTGGAGCATAATGACGGTACTTCATGCCGGGGGCCTTCGGATGAATGGCGCTGTCCTCCCGCAGAAGACCGGGATCCATCCGGACCTCCCCGAGAACATCCCGCAGCATGGCCAGGGAAATGTATCCGGGTCTGAGGACGGAGGGAATTTCCTCTGTAAAATCTACGATGGTAGATTCCAGCCCGATCTGTACAGGGCCGCCATCCAGGATCATGTCGATGGTATCCCCCAGGTCCTCTGCCACATGGCCGGCCGTCGTTGGGCTGGGCCTTCCGGAGGTGTTGGCGCTTGGCGCCGCCACGTATCCCCCTGCTGCCTTTATCAGCCTCTGCGCGATCGGATGGTCCGGAAACCGCACAGCCACACTGTCCAGGCCGCCTGTAGTCTCCTTCGGTACCAGATCCGACTTTTCCAGGATCATGGTCAGCGGGCCGGGCCAGAAGGTATCCGCAAGTTTTGCCGCCCCGGCCGGGATCCTTCTTACCAGAGCCGGCAGATCTGCCAGATCCGCAATGTGAACGATCAGGGGATTGTCTGAAGGCCGCCCCTTTGCGGCGTATATCTTCCGGGAAGAGCAGGCGTCCAGCGCGTTTCCTCCCAGACCATAAACGGTTTCTGTCGGGAAGGCCACCAGCCCTCCCTCCTTCAGGATCCTGCCGGCTCTTTTTATGACCGCTTCATCAGGCTCCTCCGGTTTCATTGCTACAATTTCTGCTTTCATTTCCTGTACTCTGGAATCCTCCTCTTATACACAAGAATATACTGACATGCAATGTTGTCAAATGTGGTTTTGCAGAACCGGCCGGAACACGGCCGGCACAGAATCCATCACCTTTGTCTGCCTGAATCCATGTTATTTTTTCAGACCTTTACGATAAAGGTTCCGGAATTATTGTCCAGAAACACGATGGTGCCAAGGGACTGCAGGAGGCCCGAAGACAGGGTTTCTCCATATTTTTCCTTTTCCTTCGACCCGACGAAAATATAGTCCACATCATATTTCGCCAGAAGTGAACGAACGACAGCCGCGTCGCCTGAAGTGTAGATCTTCTTAATCTCCTCGCCCTTCGCATTGAGATCGCCGGTATCATTCCGCCAGAGCCATTCATGCACATACCATCCCAGGACCGTGGGAAGACCCGTGGCGGCGGAAACCCGCTCAAACCCCGTATAGCTGTCCCCGTTGGCCTCCAGGACCATTTTCACGTCCTTCACATTTTCCCTCAGCCAGCGGATCGCCGGTGCGTCATCCGGAAAATCCGTCTCCAGATAACATAACGCGTTCAGCCCTTTATTATTGGCAGGCGTCAGCGATTTTCCGAACCAGTCGTGGCAGGCCTCTCCAAAATACCCCACCGTCCACAGAAGGAGGACCGTTCCTGCCACCGCGATCACCCGGTATACCATCCTGCGGGAGACGAAAAACAGCCGGGCAAGCCCATAGCCCATGGTAATCCCGAAAAGGATAAAAGCCTGATAGGTAAGCTTGAACATGGTATTCGCCCTGGCGCTGGTCGCCTCGTAGATATCGTGGACATAAACCACCTCCGGTATGATCACCAGGCCTATGGCGCAAAGGGCTGTGATGATCACAAAAAGATCCGGGGAGCCGGCCGTGTCCATAAGACGGGCAAGTCCTTTCTCCTTACTGCCGGGTTTCTCCTCCGGCCCGGCACTGTTTTCTCTTTCCGCAGTGCTCTTTTCTACAGTGTCACTTCCCTGCCCGGCACTTTTTCCTTTTCCTGCATTGTTCTTTTCTATGGCGTCATTTCTCTGCCCGGCACTTTTTCCTTTTCCTGCATTGTTTTTCTCTGCGCTGTCCTTTTCCGGCCCGGCATGTTCTGCTTCTTCGGCACTGCCGCCGGTTTCCGGAATCGCTGCCTGTGCTGCCGCCTCCATGCGGCGTTTCCGAAGCAGGGAAACGCTTTCCACAATGATGGAGATCATCAGAATTACCGCCAGCGCGCCTGGAAGCCCCCAAAGCACCAGCATCTGATAGGGCATGGTATGGTGCGCGGCAAGCCGTACGCCGGATACCATGGCCTTAAACTGCAGGGTAAAGGGAAGGATGACCAGCATGGCGACGGCACCGTATTCCAGCGCCTGCAGGATTGTCCCGACGATCACCCTGAGAGCGCTCTTTTTGAAGCGCAGGATATTGGCAAACAGAACTGCCGCGCCGGTCACCACAAAATAGATCACAAAATCCCAGAAATTTGTCCACTGGAACATTCCCAGGAAGAATCCCGCCAGGAGAATATGAGGCTTCAGCAGAAACCGCAGCCAGAAACTCTTTCCCCGGGGATCCTCTTCCATGGACTGCCTCTCCTGCTTCAGATATGCATAGAGCAGTCCGATCAGGAACAGGACGAACATGATATTGACCACATGGGCGTGCAGATCCCCCAGCACGAAGGAATAGCAGGGGAATTCATGAATCGTCCGGTCATTATCCACCGGAGGATTGAAGCCGATATATCTGGTGGCGTCCGGAAACCAGTAGCCGGAGACCTCTTCGCCTTTCAGCTTCTGCATCAGAGGAATGATGCTGCCGTAGATCACATAATGCATATTCCCGGCGATGCTTACCGCAAGTCCTCCAAGAACCCCGGCTCCTCCCGATACCAGCACCGGCCTTTTCACCCGGTTTTCAAGGCTGTCGCAGACCATCTGAAAGACCAGGGAGAAGGGAAGAATAAAGGCAAAGGCCGCCACGAAGGTACGCATGAGGTTGTAGGTGATCTCTACCCTGGTACCGGTCAGCTTCGTAAGGAATACGGCAAAATACTGTCCGCCGTAATAATAATTGATGGGCTCCGTACCGTACCACATATCTGCGGCGGGAAGGGTGGTGCTCCGCATCATGGCCTCCATGAAGCCATAATCCATGAATTTCTCCGTACCGTAGGCGGCAGGATGAAACCCGGCCAGGTAGGTCCACAGAAGGAATACCCCGATAAAAAGCAGTTCCTCCGCAAAGACCTGCACCAGATGCTCCTCCGGGAATACCGGAGGATTCTTTTCCCGGCCCTTCACGTAAAACACAACGCACCCTGCACAAAGGAGGACCGTCACTGCCACGCAGGTCGCCATGGAAAACAGCAGGATCCTGACAGCCACCAGGAACCATACCAGAAAACCGCTCACCGCGATCGCAAGGATTTTTGAAAAAAACCATCCTTTATCCCGGAAGGAGGCAAAAAGCTTCGATGTCACAGGCATCCAGGCCGCTCCCAGAACCAGCGCCATCAGATAAAAGATCCAGAAGCTCCACGCATCCTTTTTCAGAACAAATATCGAGAGTCCCACCAGGGCAAGCCCGATCAGACCCATGCAGATCAAAACAGCTTTATTCTTGTATTCCCGTTTCATAAATACGGATCCTCCCATCGTCAGTTTCAAATACCAGATGGCAGACTGCCCGGATCAGTTCCTCCCTGCAGGCCTGTCCGTCAAATTGCATATTATCTTCGTAAATAATATAATCGATTTTCTCCTCCTCCAGGGTCTGTTTCAATTCCCTTGCGTCCATGGTGGAATAGATCAGTTTTCCCTTCTCTGCCCGGTAATAGGTATTATATCCCGCCGACCACGCATAGTACGGCCAGCCCAGATACATCATCATTCCCGACATCGTGGCCTCGTTCATGCTGTACATGGGGCAGAGCACCAGGTCTTCCTCCGTAAGATTTTCAGAAAGCCAGGCGGTCAGAGTACTCTCCGTATAAACAGACACCCGGTGCAGGGGGTCATTATCCTTCACCAGGACCACAAACTGGTAAAAGCCGGTAGCTGTAAGGGCTATGGTAAGCACTACCGCCGCTGCCTTTCTGAGCCATCCCCCGCGGAAGATCCCGGACAGCACATACCCCCACAGGACGGACAGCAGGGCGAAGGAAAGCATTATATATTTATGATTCACATTGATATCCGGCGTAAGGGATACCAGGAAGGCAAAGATAAAGGGGAGCAGGAACGAACACAGCAGCCGCCGTTCTCTCCTTCTGAAAAACAGGGCGGATACCAGAAGGCCGAGGACGGAAATCCCGCTGATGCTGATAAAATACAGAAGGACTCCCTTCAGGCTTTTGTCCTCGCTGAGCAGTCCCCAGTAGAAGGAGGCCGAAACGATGCTTCCGTCCACAAAGAAATGCGTCTGCAGTTCCGTAAGCGCTACGGAAAGAACAGCGGTAATAAGGTAATCCAGCTTTCCCACAGAAAACAGGGCAAATCCCGCAAGCACCAGAAGTCCGCCGATCACAGCGGCGCCGTTCCAGAAAGCGCAGAGTCCCACAAGGATGCCGGCCGCGGCGGCCTTTCCCGGCGCTCTTACCGCCCAGGCCTCCTTCGAAAACAGAAGCTCCTTCAATCCCAGCCGGGTGCTTTCCTCCAGCCAGTCCCAGAAAAGCCAGATGGCAATGAGGACGATCAGGATCCCGAACGCCAGATGCCGCTGGTTCAGATAGACATTGTATGTCCAGAGGCCCCAGTTTTCATTGACCGTGTACCCGATAAATACGGTGTTTGTCTGAAGGGTCTGCCACAGATCCCCTGCAAGGATGTGCTCCCGCAGGAAATAGAACACCGAGGTTCCTCCCGGGAACAGGAAGATGATCCACATAAAAACCTGAGCGCTGACTCTTCTGCAGACTCTGCAGGCCATCTGCCCCAGAATGATCATCTGAAAGGTCATGGCCAGAGCACTGACCACATTATAAGCCCAGTCCAGACGCAATCCCAGAAATTCCAGATTCCCCACCAGGAACTGGAACATGAAATGATATTTTACATCTTCTCCGCCAAAATGGGGATACTGCGTAGGATAATTCGCTCCCCTGGAGAAGGACCGTATCATGGCTGTATGAGGCGCATAATCCCCGAACACGGTAAATCCGGAATACAGGGCCGTCCCTCTTTGCACAAACACAAAGAACATCAGGAAAAGAAAGAAGCAGAACATGAGTGTATACAGAACCGCTTCCCTCCTGAAGAGTTCCCTGTCCCGGATCCACCCGGCCGGAGAGGAACCCTGCCCCTTCCGGATCCGGCCCATGTGCAGAATAAGAAGGACTGCCGCTGTTACTCCCAATACCAGGATATTCGCGGGAAGCAGCGGTTTTTCAATCCCCAGTTTTACATGGAAGATCCAGGCCGCGATGTAAAGCGCCCAGGTCACCACCAGCGTGCCTGCCCCGAAGGAAGCCGCCGCCTGTACCCAGATTTTGTTTTTTACGGTAAAGGGCACTGTGCCGCTGCCGGAAAAACATGCCCCGGAAGTTTTTTCAGCCTCGCTGCCGGAAGGATGGGCAGCGGATTTCTCAGGCACATCCCAGGAAGGCTGCCCTGCAGATAGATCAGCCGCGCAGCCGGAAGGCCGGGCGGCGGATTTCTCCGCTTCCAGAAAACCTTCTCTCCCGTTTCCTTCCTGAACCCGGTACCGGCAGTCGTCTATCATAATCTCCTGTACACGGCCGCCGATTCTCCCGACTGTGACCGCCTCCACACGATACCGGATTTCTTCCGCGGCAGCCGCCTGTTCCTGGCTGCCCTCTTCCTCCAGCACGCTTTCCTGCGCCCGACCGGAGAGATCCTCTGAAGCGGCCTCCTCTTCACAGCTGCCCTCTTCGTCCGGAGCTGTTGTCTCTTCTTCACAGCTGTCCTCTTCCTCCGCAGCGCTTTCCTGCGCCTGCCCGGAGGGATTGTCTGAAGCGGCCTCCTCTTCACGGCCGTCCTCATCCTCCGTCACGCCTTCCTGTGCCTGGTCCGAAAGATCGTCTGCAGCTGCGGCCTCTTCTTCACAGCTGCTCTCTTCCTCCATCACGCTTTTCTGCGCCTGTCCGGAGAGGCACTGGCCTTCTTTCCTGTTGTAGAGCTTACGTATGATTTCCCAGCCTGCCAGAAAGCAGATCAGCAGATAAAGAATCCCCCACATTTTACCCTCGTCTCAAATTCTCAGCAATCGTCTGCCAGATGGAATTATCCTCCTGGCCAAGCCTCCAGCAGGCCAGTCCGGCAAGATCATATTTCGGTACCAGTTTCACTTTCTCTGCTATCGAGGCATTGTCCTCCATCCAGATCTTGTAATCCTGCCCATCCCGCTCATAGGTGGCCACATTCTGGGAAACCGTCTTATCCCAGTAGATTTCCGCCTTGTATTCCTTCACCATCTCATTCTGCCGGGCCATGCTCACATTTTCCATGCCCATGCTTCCCGACATCATCCATACAGCGGTGTAGAAGGGGATGGCATTGATGACCCTTTCCGCGGGAGCCTCTGCGATGGTATCGACAATTCCCTGTTCCACCCAGGGCAAGGAAGCCAGAGATCCCGGATTCTGCGGTTCCCAGTTTCCGTGCTCGTCATAGCCCATGATGATCACATAGTCCACCACTTCCCCCTGCTCCTTCCGGTCGTAATGGCTGGTATAACTCTGCGGTACAGGATTGTCCACGGAAAGCACCAGATGATTCTTATGCGTCTCGATCGAAAGCTCCCTCAGGAATTCCAGGAAATAGTTTCCGGCTTCCTCGCTGAGGCTCTCAAAATCCACATTGATCCCGTCCATCCCGCAGGACAATGCCTCTGCGATCAGGTTCTGCACAAGCCTCTGGCGGGTATCCGTAGAAGAAATAATGGAAAGGGTGCTGCAGGCTCCGAAGTTATCCACAAGTCCCCAGACCTGCAGTCCCATCTGATGGGCTTTCTCCACATAATCGGAAGAGACAATGCTTATCAGATTCCCGCTGTTATCCTCATGCAGCCGCATCCAGGTGGGCGAGATCACATTTACGCCGGACATATTCCGGGTATAGTCTGTCAGATAGCCGTTCCCCTCAGGATAATTGATATCCATATTATGCCACACCAGCACCACCGGATCCTCCCGGGTAAAATGAGAGTATTCTTCTCTTACCTGCGGCCTGTCCTGACTCTGTATGGCCGGAGCAGAAACCGCCTTCTTCTGCACATACCCTATAAAACCGTCTCTGGAAGCCGCTTTATACCAGCCCTCCAGATCCTCCATAAGAAGCAGCACGTCCCCGGGGGCCACATAGATGAGCACATCGGACTTGATCCCGCTTTCATACCGCAGTGCCGTCCCTTTTTCTACCGTCACCACCTGTTTTTCACTGAAATCATTCCGCATCGCAATACGGTCCGGCCCCATCCCGGTCACCAGATCCACATCGGTAAACTGCTGCACAAAGGGCAGGGAAAGGAAGACCGTGCCGTTCTTCAGGTAAACACTTCCTCCACCGGCCGCTTCGGCAGGCACCCGGACCAGCTCAGACGGAGTCGCGTACAAAATCTGAGATTCCTTTTCATCCCAGAAATACCGCTGGTTCAGGCGGGAATTTACTACAGAAAGGGGCAGATACCAGGTTTCCCCTTCATGAAGCCCTCTTTCCTCCAGAATTTCTGTTTCCAGGACCAGCGCCGCCTCCCCCTGAGAAAGGCCGCCATAATACAGGTTCAGATCCATCTGCTGTTTTGACGGAACATACTTGTTTATCACAAAAGTGATCCCCCCTGCAAGTGCCACCAGCAGGATCAGCAGCAGCACAAACAGGTGTGTTTTTCTTTTTTCTCTCATATATCCTCCATTTCGATTTCCATTCGACAGCACGATAATGGGTTACAGTTCATGCAATAAAGGGCAGGAATCAGTCATTAGTATATCATAATTTTATTATCTTGCATATGGGATAGTAATATAAAAATACCGCGCAAAGAGGGGATGTTTTTTCTCCTTTCACTCTCTGCGCGGTATTCTCATCAGTTTTCTGCAGGATTTTGAGCAGGGGTTTCCCCGATCTGCAGTAACCTTTCCGCAATCTCTTACGATTTTATACGGCAGGCAGTAAACGCCGCCGCGTCACGCCATAGATTTCATCCGGCCCCATCATGGCTTTTTCACAGGGCTGTTTTTCCTCATTTCTGGTCGTTCTCTGATAAAATCAAAGTCTACACGGGCAATTCTCCCCCGGCTGTCGGAGGTATAGTCCCGCATATATACGCCGTCCTCTGCTACCGCACAGGCTCTGGCAATAGATTTCGGCGTACTGGGCACCCCATCGAGGAACAGGGATATCCCGTTTTCCCGGTAGATCTCCAGCTCCCTCTGCAGAGGTTTCCGAAGATTCTTCCCCTTTTTACGATGTGATATACTTTCCGTATTCTTCTGCCCTCCTTTCCGCATGAAATGGACATGAAAACACTTTCATGTGGGGGAAATGCCGACGCTGATTTTTATCTTGTGGTGGGATTTTTCTTCTGCCGCAGCGGAACGCTGCATGAGATGAGCTTGCAGAAGTACTGGCTATGATCCTGATATGTAATTGTGTGTTTCAGTTTGTTCCGGCAATCTTCCGACCCATTGCCATTTTACCGCTATCCCTCCGGCTTTTCAAGGATTTTCACGGATTTATCAAAACTTTGCGCTATTTCTCCCGAATTTTTTCCATTTCTGGCATGAAGTTTTCTTTACATTCTGCATCCGGGTGTTATATAATAAGAAACAAATACCTATCTGTTGGTTACTTCAGGATTGAGACAGTTATTCCTGGATCGATCCTTAGATCAGGAACAGGATGTGATTACATGAAAATAGAAAAGATCAATGAAAATCAGATTCGCTGCACCCTGACACGTCAGGATCTGGAGAATCATCATATTCGCCTGAGCGAACTGGCCTATGGTACAGATAAAGCAAAACAGCTTTTCAGGGATATGATGCAGCAGGCGCAGGTACAGTTCGGCTTCGAGGCGGACAATATTCCCCTCATGATCGAAGCCATCCCCGTCAGTGCCGAAAGCATCATACTGATCATCACCAAGGTGGAGGATCCGGAGGAGCTGGATACCCGCTTTTCCAAATTCGCTCCCTTCAAGAACGCGCAGCTGCAGGAGAATATCCAGTTGGACGGCGCGGACAGCATTCTGGATCTCTTCCAGAAGATCCGGGAAGCCCGTCAGAAGATCGCCGCAACAAAGCAGGGAGAAGAGACCGCTGCTCCGGCAGAGGCACAGGCTGCTTCCGAAAGCACAGAGGATGTCAATATCCTCCGGCTCTTCATCTTCCCTACCCTGGACCATGTGATCAAGGCGGCCCAGGGCCTGAACGGTTTCTATCAGGGCGAAAACCTTCTGTACCGGGAGAACAGCGCAAATGAATATCATCTGGTGCTCCACCAGAGCAGCTGCAGCCCGGAAGATTTCAACCGGGTCTGCAATATCCTCTCGGAGTACGGTGTAGGGAAGCCTTTGCAGCGGGCAGGAGAAGCATATCTCCTGGAGCATGGCGATCTGATCACCAAAGACGCGCTGCAGCAGTTATCAAAACTGAACCAGCAATAACCCCCCTCAACCTGTATCGCAGCAAAAAGGCTGTGAAACAAGGATACTTGCTCCTTGTTTCACAGCCTTTTTTTCAGGAATGTCTCTGCATCCCTGTTTTTTTCCTTGTACCAGTACCCGGCCGGCGAGGCCATGAACCGTTACTTTTCTTTATCAGTTCGCTGCAAGAAAATCGTTGATCTGCTGGGTCAGGACATCTGCATCCAGTCCATGAACCATGGAAGCTTCCTCCAGGGATTCCATCTGGGAAGACGGACACCCGATGCAGTGCATTCCTGCTCTCATAAGGATCACTGCGATGTTAGGATCGATCTGAAGCAGTTCCCCGATCAGCGTGTTCTTCGTTACCTGTGCCATATCTTTTCCTCCTCTTATTTACAGGAATATACTGACAGACATTGCTGCCGGATGGCATTCTGCAGATCCGGCCATCACACGGCCATCGGCAGAATCTGAATCCTGATCTGTCAGATATATGATTCCAGCCTTTCCGGCTTTTTGTCAACGGGTATATTATAGTAGAAATAAATCCCGGAATCAACCATTAATTTCCGCTTTCCGGATCAGGCACCTCTCACCTTCAAATGCAAATCCATATTTCAGGATCCTGTCCGGCGCAATCCCCCGCGAAAGAAGATCTGTATCGTATTTTTTTTCTTCGATCTGTATCAGCGCATTTTTCGCAGTATCCTCCAGGTCCTTCTCTCTGTCCTTCGGATCAAAGACCTTAAATTCCATGATAACAGCCGGGTCATTTATATTCCTGGGTTCCAGCACCACATCATACCGGCCCAATCCACTTTCCCTGTTGGATTTAATCAGATAACTTCCTGCTTTATCCACCAGCAGGCCCAGTACAAATCCATGATAAAAACGTTCCGGTTCTTTCTGATCCGATGGTTTGCTGCCGGTATCGAAATAACTGAAGGTATTTAAGGCAACGCGGTTCATGTAATGGTTCATGCTCCGTTCATCCCCTCGAAGCATGGAAGAAACGAACTCGCTGAAATCAATTCCTTCCGCGAACCATCCTTCGATCATCCGGAAAAACATCAGCTTTACTTCATGGTTTGTGAGTTCCAGCTGATACAGGGGGAGTTCGTCCTTCTCTTTTCTGATCAGCTCTTTTACCTTCAGATAGCCGGAAGCAAGCAGCAGGCTCCAGATTGCGTTTCTGTTTCCAGGCAGCTGATCATAGACGACCTGTTCATCTATCCTCGCTTCTATGCTCTTTCCGTTCAGAAGTTTTTCGAATTCAGTCTTGATCCCCCTGTCGCTTCTCTGGATCAGTCTGCTTATCAGTCCGTTACCGCTGGTATTTGCCCAGAAGGTATCATAGTTTCTCTTGTCCAGATACATGATGACAGACCACGGATTGTAGATATCTTTTACTTTTCCAAACGTAAATCCATCATACCAGAACTTTACATTCTCCTTTTCTCCTTCGGAAATCCCCTGTTCATCCATGGCTTCAAACACTTCTTTTTCCGTAAAACCAAAGCATGCCGCATATTCTTCAGAGGTAGTGGTGACAACATTCAGATTATTCAGGTCCGAAAAGATGGATTCCTTGCTGATCCTGGTGATCCCCGTCATGATCCCCCGTTCCAGATACGGATTTGTTTTAAAAGTGTTATTGAATAACCCCCGGATAAAACCGGTCAGTTCCTCCCAGTAGTTATATACGTAAGCTTCCTGCAGGGGCGTATCATATTCATCCAGAAGAATGATGCATCTCCTGCCATAATACCGGTACAGCCATTCACACAGCTGATTCAGTGCTTCTGCCGCAACAGGTTCCGGCATATCCGGGTTTACCCTGGAAAAGGCTTTCCTGTCCGCGTCAGTAAAAAGGTCCTTCTTCAGCAGCCACTCATATTGATTATACAATTTTGTCAGCAGCAGATTGACCGCATATTTTGTGTATTCATAATTCTTCTGCTTTATTCCCGCAAAAGAGAGGAAAATCACCGGAAAGGTACCCTGCAGATTCCGGAATTCCTTTTCCTTCCAGATCTCCAGTCCCTCAAACAGGCAGCCTTTGTCAGTGTATTTATTTGAAAAAAAGTAATCCAGCATGCTCATGTTCAGCGTCTTCCCGAAACGGCGCGGGCGCGTCAGCAGAGTAACCGAATCTCCCGATTTCCACCATTCAGAGATAAAGCTGGTCTTATCGACGTAAAAAAATCCATTTTTCCGTAATTGTTCGAAATCCTGCACCCCAATTGCAACGGTTCTTGGCATTCTGCCCACCCCCTCCTTTTTCCTCCCAGGGCTGCCTCCGTCTTCACACTGCTTATTTTATTCTATTTTAACGAGTTCCATGTGTCAAGTGTGTCACGGGGGATGTATTTTGGGGTCTGTCTGCCCTCCTGACTGCAGGAACACAGGGGGAGGCGGTCGGCTCCTCGCCCGTCCGCATTATCATGTCGATTGTCCTCAGAATAATACT
>JAFOJB010000141.1 GCA_017420455.1 Blautia sp. | reverse complement strand
GACGACCACCATACCATAGAGGACACCGGGATCGTGCTGGGCGAGGCCATCCGGAAGGCCGTGGGGGACAAGAAGGGAATCCGCAGATACGGACACTTTATTCTTCCCATGGACGAGGTTCTAGTTCTCTGCGCCATTGATCTCTGCGGAAGACCGTATTTTTCCTGGGACGCGGTCTTTCCCACAGAGAAGGTCGGCAATATGTCCACGGAAATGGTAAAGGAATTTTTCTACGCCATTTCCTATTCGGCCGCCATGAACCTGCACATCAGGGTGCTGAGCGGCGGAAACAGCCATCATATGGCGGAGGCCATGTTCAAGTGTTTCTCCAAAGCCCTTGCCGAGGCGGTTTCCATAGATCCCAGGATCACGGACGTGCTCTCTACGAAGGGGAGTCTGTGAGGAAAGGAACAATATATGAAAAAATCCATGATACCCTGCATCTATCTGCAGTCTGAAAAAGCAGTGAACGGGTTCGGCCAGAGAAATCTTTTCGGAGATGGGGATGTGGCGGAGCTGACCAGGTTCTACAGCGAGAACGGTGCGGATTCCCTGCTCATCTTCGACTTTTCCGTGCATGATGCAGAGCATGAAAGAGCCATCGCCAGGATCCGGGAGATCTGCGAGATCTCCGAAGTCCCTGTCATGGCGGCAGGAAATATAAAGAGACTGGAAGATATCAAAAAGCTGATCTACGCCGGGTGCGCCAGAGTGATCCTGAACTTTTCCAAGCAGGAAGACATCGACCTCCTGCCGGAGGGGGCGAGGCGTTTCGGGAAGGAAAAGATGATCGTCTGTATCTCCAGGCTCAGCGAGTATACGGACAACCAGAAGGTGATCGAGGATTATGCCGCCGGGATCCTGGTGCTGGAGGCTTTGCAGGAGAAGCTTTCCGCCCTTACGAAGCTTCCCGTGATCGTCCATACCGATGAAAACAGCCGGGAGGAGATCCTGCAGATCCTGCAGGAGGAGAATGTATGCGGGATCAGCGGCAGCTTTATCAGCAGCAGAGAGCAGAATATCCATGCCTTCAAGGAGCTTTGCACAAAGAACCAGATTCCGGTGGAGCTGTATGAAAGCGACGTCGACTGGTCCGAATTCAAGCTGAACAGCGACGGCCTGATTCCTGTTATTGTTCAGGATTACAGGACCGATGAGGTTCTGATGCTGGCCTATATGAACGAAGAAGCTTTCCGGATGACGCTTCGTTCCGGGAAGATGACGTATTTCAGCCGGAGCAGGCAGGAAATCTGGGTGAAGGGCCTCACCTCCGGCCATTTCCAGTATGTGAAGGAGCTCCGGATCGACTGCGACAACGATACGATCCTGGCAAAGGTGGACCAGATCGGCGCGGCCTGCCATACCGGAAACAGAAGCTGTTTCTACAGAACCCTGATCCAGAAGGAGTACGACGATACCAATCCTCTGCGGGTATTCCAGAACGTGTACGATATCATCGAGGACAGAAAGGCGCATCCCAGGGAAGGCTCCTATACCAATTACCTCTTCGACAAGGGGATCGACAAGATCCTGAAGAAGGTCGGAGAGGAGTGCACCGAGATCGTCATCGCGGCCAAGAACCCGGATAAGGACGAGATCAAATACGAAATCTCCGATTTCCTGTATCACGTGATGGTGCTTATGGTGGAAAAAGGGGTCACCTGGGAGGAGATCACCCGCGAACTCGCCCGGCGGTGAAGCTTCCGGTTCACCAGACACGGGGCCACCAGACACGGGGACGGTTCTTTTGTCTTTTAGAAAAGACAAAAGAACCGTCCCCGTGTCTGTCTGGCCCCCGTGTCTGGCCTCGTGTCTGGCGGGAAACACATCCTTCCACAGGCGGTGAGACCGTGAACTGTAACCCGGCCGGGGACTGCGCCGAAGCAGTGTTGAAACAGGGCTTGCGGAATCGGTTGTATGGTGGTATAGTAGGAACGAAAGTAAATATTGAGACTGCAGGTGCCCGGCAAAGCCGGGGTAATAGGGAAACAGGTGCGAATCCTGTACGAACTCGTCACTGTGAGCAGTTAGGCACTGTTCACAAATAGCTTCCGAATTCTACTTGCCCAAATCCAAATCTGACTGCGTTGTTGTCGGTCAGCGATGCCCGCATCGCTTCCTTCCGCCGCCTTGCAGATTCGGATTTGTTCTGCGCAGCTTTCGGAATTATTTGTGAACAGTGCCTGAGAATCTGTCGATGGCAGGCAAAATGCACATGCTGTTCTGCGGCAGATTCTGACCATGCGCTATGCCGGAAGTTTTCCGGCGCCACTGGGAAACCGGGAAGGTCTGCGTATGGAAAGCTGTAAGCCAGGAAACCTGCCTGCATGTCGGTGCGGGGGAGAACAGCCGGAACGCTTTATGAAAGCGGCAGGGATGGTCTCCCGGATCACGAGAAACTGATCCTGCCAGTAAAGAACGAAAATAAAGTCCTTTTCTCTTGCGGGTAAAAGGGCTTTTTTCTATGCGGCGAGATTGCTTTTCTTACTGTACCATGGAATATTTGCTTCAGAAACTGTACACAAACAATTCAACACTTTAAGAAAGGTCGGGAAAAGATCATGAAAAACAGGCTTGTCAGAACACTTACCATCGCTATGACTGCAGCAGTGGTGCTTTCCATGAGCAGTGTTTCCTTCGCAGAGGAAGCTGTACAGGAAACTGCAGAAGAGGCAGCAGGGACCTTACAGGAGAACCTGGAAGAAGCAGCAGGTGCTGTGCAGGAGAACCTGGAGGAGGCAGCAGGGGCTGTAAAGGAAGCTGTGGAAGGAGCAGCTGAGGAAGCACAGGCAGCCGTACAGGAGCTGGCGCAGGATGCCCAGGCAGCCGCGCAGGATATCGCTGAGAACGCCCAGGCTGCAGCGGAAGAGCTTATGGAGAATGCAGATACTGCATTGCAGGAAGCTGCCGGCGCTGCTGACGAGGCAGTGGCAGAGACAGAGGAAGCTGCAGAAGAAGTGGCAGAAGAAGCTGCAGAAGAAGAGGAGTGGGAGGATACCGGCGTTGCTCCCGAGACTCCCGGAGAGGTTTATGAGCCCAGCGTAGATCCGGCTGCTCCGAAGGATCAGGCGATCCTTGTAGTAAGCTTCGGAACCAGCTTCAACCAGAACCGTTCCGATACCATCTGCGCAGTAGAGAACGCTCTTGCAGCAGCATATCCCGAGTATGATGTAAGACGTGCTTTCACTGCACAGATCATCATCGACAAGGTTGCAAAGCGTGACAACGTGATCATCGACAACGTAGGTGAGGCCCTGGAACGCGCAATCGCTGACGGCGTAAAGACCCTGATCGTACAGCCGACCCATCTGATGCATGGCTTCGAATACAATGATCTGGAAGCAGAGCTTGCAGAGTATGCAGATTCCTTCGACGCAGTTGTCCTTGCAGAGCCGCTTCTCACCAGCGACGATGATTTCAGCCGCGTAGCTCAGGCTATCGTGGACGGAACCAAGGATTATGACGACGGAAAGACTGCCATCTGCTTCATGGGCCATGGCACAGAAGCCGAGTCCAACGTTGTTTACGGACAGATGCAGGAAGTTCTTTCCGGAATGGAAATGGCAAACTACTATGTCGGAACAGTGGAAGCAACCCCGTCTCTGGATGATGTTCTCGCGGCTGTAAAAGAAGGCGAGTATGAGAAGGTTGTTCTTGAGCCTCTGATGGTAGTTGCAGGAGATCACGCCAACAACGATATGGCTGGCGATGAGGAAGATTCCTGGAAATCTGCTTTTGCGGCAGAAGGATATGAAGTGGAATGCATCTTAAAGGGTCTTGGATCCTTCGAAGAGATCCAGAAGCTTTACATCGAGCATACACAGGCTGCAATCG
>JAFOJB010000140.1 GCA_017420455.1 Blautia sp. | reverse complement strand
GGAATCCCGGACCCGGAGATATCGTCACTTTCCGGAACGGGGACAGCTATGTGACGCACAGGATCCTGAAGGTAAAAGGAGATGGAAGCTATATCACCAAGGGTGACGCCAACAGACAGGTAGATCCTTTTACTGTGGAAAAGAAGGAGCTTCTGGGAACCGTAAAAATGATTATCCCATATATCGGATACCTGATCGTATACCAGAAAAAGCCTGCGGTCATCTGCCTCCTGATATGTCTGCTCTTTTGTTCATTTCTGAAATACAAGGTAAAGGAGAATCACACATGAAAGGAAAAAAACTTACAAGTATCGTCGCTGCCCTTGCGGCTTCCGCCCTTATGGTGGGAACCACCATGGCCTATCTTACCGATTATGATACTGCGGCAAATGAATTTACCATCGGCTCCGTGAAGGTGGACCTGGAGGAGCCGGACTGGAATCCCGAGGAACATCCGAGTGTAGAGCCCGGACAGGAAGTGAAGAAAAACCCTTACATTGAAAATACCGGCGAAAACTCCTTCTATGGATACTTAAGCGTCTCTGTTCCTGTAGAGAAGGTGGTCCTGGCTTCTCCGGACGGAAAACGCATGGAAGCAGCAGAGACTCCGCTTTTTACATATACAGCTCTGGAAGGCTGGACCCTTGTAGATTCCTGGCAGAAAGACGGTATGAAGACAGAGGTGTACGCCTACGATCAGATCCTGAAAAAGGGAGAGAAGAGTACGGAGCTCTTTAAGACCGTGAAACTGGTAAATCTGGTAGAAGGCCAGCTGGACGGAAAGAAATGTGAGATTCCGGTCAAGGCGTATGCCATCCAGTCCGAGGGCACGGGCGACGGGAAGGAAACGGTTCCGGAGCAGGCGAAGGCTGCCTTCCAGAAATATATCAACCAGAATGCCGATACGGAGGGAAAGGTGATCGGAAAGTAAGGCAGGAAGGTATCCGAAATGTCATATCACAGAAAAAAGGGGGAATTGATGTTGAACAGAAAATTCCTTTTCCGGAAGGGAATTCCGGCGGTTCTCCTCTGCATGGCATGCTTCCTGACGGGAGAGGAGGCCTTTGCGTATCATACTTCCTATGATTTTGCCGGGAACGCCATGCTGATCGGGTATAACGAAACCACCATCACCGAGGAATTTCCTCCTTCCGATCCGAAACCTCCCACGGATAATCCTTCTTTCCCGAAAAAGGTCGCAGTTACCGCACCGAATACAGAAGCCAATGTGGACAGCTACGTGCGGATGCGGGTTTCCTGTTCCAATTCAGACCTTGGAGACTGTCTTGTGCTGGAGGGGCTGAATACGACAGACTGGGTCAGAGGGGAGGACGGGTATTACTACTACCGGAACAGGCTCCGGGCAGGAGAAAGCACTTCGCCTCTTTTCACCGCGGTTACGCTCTCTTCGGAGAAGCTGACAGAAAAGTCTCTGCTGTACGCAAAGGAGCTTCGGGTCTTTGTCTATGAGGAATCGGTGGAGGCTCATGGATTTGCATCATATCAGGAAGCCTGGGCCGCCTCGCCTGCTGTTTCCCCGGGAAGAAGGTGACCAGATGAAAAAAGGGACAATATGGAATGGAATTCTGGCGACAGTCGGGATTCTGGCGCTTTCTTTTATCTCCTATGCAGCCTTTCAGGATTCTCTCACCGTCACGAACCATCTCCGGACCGGAGATGTGAATATCCGTCTGACGGAGCACATGGTCAGGGATGGAAAGGAGCAGGATTATACAGATCCGGAAACGCTGCTTCCCGGTACAAGGCTCTCGAAAATCGTCCGTGTGGAAAATCTCGCCGCTTCCTGCTATGTGCGGATGAAGGTGGAATTCGAGTCAGACCGGAAGGAGATCGAGAACCTGAAGGACGCAGATCTTCTGGGGCTTTCCGGGGACTGGAAAAAGGCAGGAGAGTATTACTATTATACGAAACCTCTGGGCGTATCAAAAAATGTGGATTTTATCAGCGGCCTGCAGATACCGTCTGAATGGACAGAGGAACATGCCGGGCAGAAGATCCGTCTTCTGTTTCATGCCGACGCCATTCAGTCCGAGAATATGAAGCCGGATTTTACCGCCATGTCTCCCTGGGGGAACCAGAAGATCCTGGCCTGTGTCCATGAAGACGGAAATTCCAATTCCTACAGGACAGAAGAAAATGCCAGGCTTCAGGTGGAATTCAGCGGGAAAGCCCACAAGCTGATCGCTGTACCGGAGGACTTCTTTCAGAAACTGAAGACCCTGATGCCGGGAGATATCGTAAAGGACCAGGTGG
>JAFOJB010000139.1 GCA_017420455.1 Blautia sp. | reverse complement strand
TGTTTTTCCCTGGGAAAATGTAATATATGGCGACACATACTCCCAGAAAAACTATGAATTCTAACGAAAAAAAGTTCATGAAAAACTCCTGTCTTTCCTGAATCCACCGAAATGCTGTTCCTCAATATCTCAAACGCAGTACATTATACTATACCGTTCTTCATTCTGCAATGCAGTTTTTATGGAAATGTAACCTGAAGGTTATTTAACCACTGGATCATCTCCTGGAACCATCCGGCTACATGAGGATCCTCCATCCGATTCTTTTCCGGCTGCTCTACCTCTTTTGTCGCCAGGGAAAGGCCATGGGCTCCTTTGGGGTAGATGTGCATTTCCATCGGGATTCCGGCCTTCAGAAGACTTTGCGCCATCAGGAAGGAATTCTGCACCGGTACCTCCGCATCCTCCTGGGTCTGCCACAGAAATACCGGAGGCGTCCTCTCATCCACCTGCGTCTCCAGGCTGAGCCAGTGAAGCGCTTCCTGATAATCTTTCCGGATACTGCCCGCCGGGGATTTACAGACTTCTGCCGGACATTTCTGCGGGATCAGCATTCTCTGGTTCTCTGCCCAGTCTTTCTCCTCCCCAAGCAATCTCAGGAAGCTCCCCCGGTGAGCCGCCTCCCCGGAGGTGATCACGGGATAGCAAAGCACCGCGGCGTCCGGCCGGAAGAAACAAGGTGTTTCCTCCGATTCCGGGAAGAAAGAGCGGACCTCTCCCAGCGCGTCCTCACCTCTCCAGTTTTTCCCCTCCCAATGCACTGTCAGATTTCCGGCACAGTGGCCGCCGGAGGAAAAGCCCAGCACAAAGACAGGCTCCTTTGGGTATTTCTGCCGAAGGAACCCGACTGCCCAGGCAGCCTGGCAGAGCGGCCGATACCCCAGAACCGGCGACTGCACGTCATAATAAAGAATGGCGGAGCGAAAGCCTTCTTTCCTGAACGCTGCCGCAACCGGCAGACTTTCCCTCTCCGAAAGATGCTCATACCCGCCGCCCGGGAAGATCAGGACCGTTCCCTTATTGCCGAAGGTCTCCCCCTCAAAGGGAAGCTTCAGCTTTGCCTCATATATTCCTGTATAGATCATAATTCCTCCTGAAAGTATATGCTGACATACAATGTTGTCAGACGACGCTTTTGTAAGTCGGCCAGAACACGGTCGACAGCAGAATCTGTCTCTTTATTTATACAACAATAATCCTGTTCCGGAAACAGCAGATTTCCCGGAATCCGGATCAAAGATCAATGAAACCACAAAACAGCCCGGTTTCCCGGACTGCCTTGTATGTAAATCCTGTCTCTGATTCCTGTTTATGGGCGCTTCTGGGGAGTACCCCTGTACAGCAAAATCATTTATACATCAGCCTTGGGAGCCACATGAAGGAATCCGGGAAATAGGTCAGAATGATCAGCGCTGCCGCCATTGTAATGTAGAAAGGCACCATGCGCTTACTGAGTTTTTCAATTTTGATCCCGGAAATGGCGGAACCGATGAACAATGTGGAGCCGACCGGAGGCGTCAGAAGACCGATCCCCAGGTTCAGCACCATGACCACTCCAAGGTGGATGGGGGAAAGTCCCAGAGAAACCCAGATGGGAAGGATGACCGGCGTAAGCATCAGGATCAGGCAGGCCATTTCTACCAGACATCCCAGGATCAGCATCAGAATGTTCAGCATGATCAGGATCAGGATCTTATTGTCCGTCAGGCTGAACAGCGCAACTGAGACTCTCTCCGGAACCTTCAGATAAGTAAGAAGATAGGTAAAAGCACCCGAAACGCCAAGAAGGATCAGCACCTTTCCCAGAGTCATCGTCACATTGTTGAAAATACGGGGAAGATCTCTTAAGCGGAAGCCGCGGTAGACCACCAGGCCTACAAAGAGAGACCAGACCACTGCCACAGCGGCAGATTCTGTCGTAGTGAAGATACCGGCGATAACGCCTACGACCACGATCAATACGGACAGCATCCCCCAGATTGCGTGGATGAAGGTATTCCCAAGCCTCTTCAGGCTGAATTTTCCCGCCACAGGGATATCGTGCTTTCTGGAATAATAAAAGCTGTAGATCATCAGGGCCAGGGAAAGCACCGCGCCGGGCACATAGCCTGCCAGGAACAGCTGCCCGATGGATACGGAGGTGACGCCTGCCGCCGCCAGGGTATAGATGACCATGTTCTGGCTCGGCGGGACCAGGATGCCTTCCACAGAGCTTGCCATAGTCAGGCAGGTGGAGAATTCTCTGTCATACCCCTGTTCCTCCATCATCTTGATCTCGATGGGCCCCAGGGAAGCACAGTCTGCCGAAGAGGAGCCGGAAATTCCTCCGAAAAAGAAGGAAGCCACGATATTTACCATGGCTGCTCCGCCCCGGACCCAGCCTACCAGTGCTTTTGAAAACTCGATGAGGGTATCCGTAATGCCGCCGGCGCTCATGAGCTCGCCCATCAGAATGAAGAAGGGTACTGCCAGCAGAGTGTAGGAATTCAGGTTTCCCACGAATTTAAGAGCCATCTGCATGGGGTTGATCCCCAGATAGAAGAAATCGATCAGGGAAGCGGTCCCGATTGCGTAGACTACAGGCACCCGAAGGAAAACCAGGGCCAGGAAGACCACCAGGAGGATCGTTGTAGCTATTGCTGTCGTACTCATTTTTCAATCCCCTCCCCTTTTCTGACCCACTGGGAAACCAGGCCGAACAGATACAGAACTCCTGCCACAGGCATGGAAAGATACATCCATTTGTACCGGATGTTCAGACCGGCCATGGTATTGTTTCTGGCCTGTTTCATGAGCTGAGAACCGTAGACGATCATGAAGATGGCGAATACCAGGATGCAGACCGTCGCCAGAATATCTGTGGCAAGGATCTGTTTTCTGGACATTTTCGAATCGAACATCGTAACCTTCAGGTGCTCATCGGTACGCAGTACCAGGGCAGACCCCAGGATACTCATCCATGTAAGAAGGAAAAGCGAGAGCGGTTCGCCCCACATGGGGGAATTGTGCAGCACATACCTTCCCAGGAAAATATAAAATACCACCGCTACCAGGACGGCCAGCATGATTACACAGACATACCGGACAATTCCGAAAACCACCATGTCGACGGGTTTCCAGAATTTTTTGAATTTCTCCCAAAAACTCATAATAACTCTCCTGCTAAAATGATATATACAACACAGGCCGGTCCCTGCTGTCCTGAAAAAAGGGTGCCCGCAGGCACCCTTTTGCAGTTCAGTCATTTCCAGACCGGCCGGTTCAACACCTGCCCTTATGAGCCTTTTTACGTTTCAGAAAACCATTTCTCCGGATCAGTACTCTCCTGCCTGGAGCTCTGCAACCAGATCTGCGTCATAATCCGCATAGACGTCCTTGCAGGCTTCCTGCCACTTGTCAAGGTCCGGAACCTCAAGCCTGGTGATGCCGTTCTCTTCGAAGGAATCAAACACATCCTGCTCCTGCTTCTGATTGAATTCATAGCAGGCTGCAGAAGCCGCCTGCGCTGCTTCCTTCATCCAGCCCTGCTGCTCCTCGGTAAGGGAGTTCCATTTGTCCTTGTTCATAAGGATAACGCCGCAGCCGAAGGTATGGGCATCTGTGATGAAATACGGCGCAACTTCGTTGAAGGAGTTGGATTTATAAGAGGTAACGCCGTTTTCTGCGCCGTCAACCACGCCGGACTGCAGAGAAGTATACAGCTCAGCATAAGCGATGGGGGTAGCGGATGCGCCAAGAGCCTTCATGGTGTTTACCATAAGGTCCGTCTCCGGTACACGGATCTTCAGTCCGGACATCATATCCAGCGTGAACTCTGAGGGGCTTCCCAGTTTTTCATAGGTAGCCTGGGTGATGAACATCTGTCTGGGACCTTCCACCAGCCATGCCAGCGCAATATAGCCGCAGTCTTCCTCATCTACAGAGTCCAGCAGACGCTGTCCAAGTTCGGAATCCGCCATTGCCTTAAAGGTCTCCATATCTTTGAACATGAAGGGAAGGCCGGTGATGCCGATGGTCTTTGCGCCATAGTTCGGAAGTGAGGATGCATTTCCACGGAAAATATCCAGTGTTCCCATCTGGATTCCCTGCATGGATTCCTTCTCATCTCCAAGAGTTCCGTTGGTGTACAGCTCGATCGACATTGTTCCGCCGGAAACCTCTTCCAGCTTTGCCTGAAAAGCCTTCGCGCCTTCTGTTGCGCCGTAGCCGTCACCATTTACCTCGTTCCAGGAAAGAACGATCTGATCCTCTGCCATGGCAGCAGATGCCATGGATACTGCCATCAAACCTGCAAGCATAAGAGCAACAATACCTTTTTTCATGTTTTTCCCTCCGTAATTGCCGACGCTTTCTATACTGTCCGCGCCTGTTATTGTTGTCTTTTTAAACATAACACACTTTCCACTTTCCGTCAATCACCTACTGAAAGCATCGCTATTTTTCATATTATTTGTGCAACATGCATAAAAATGCACCAGTTTTTCCTTCTGACTGCCGGGGCGGAAGAAAATATGTTGTTGTTCATATTTCTCCGGAATGCTATAATCATTCCTGGAATCTGGAAAAACACCGCGAAAGGAAATGTTTCAAAAATGGACAACATGCTATCAGAAATGCCGGAAATCCTGGTTTACGGTGAGTCACTTCCGGAGGCGTATCATAAGGCACTTGCAGAGCTCGAAGAAAAGGGGCCGGTCACTGACTGCGCGGACTGGAATACCACCCAGAAGGAAGTGTCCATGACCATGTGCGTCCGCCGCCCCCTCACAGAGCCCATGATCTCCAAATGCTTCATCGGAGGTCCCAGGGAGCTGGAGCAGTACCGGCTGGAGATGCTGGACGGGATCCTGGATTTTGAGGTGGAAAAAGGCAACTGGGCATATACCTATCATGCCCGTTATCAGGACCAGATCCCCTTTATCATAGAGGAACTCCGGCGCAATCCCAGCAGCCGCCGGGCTGTCATGACAGTCCGGGACAAAGAAGCGGACATGGGGAGCGCCGATCCGGCCTGTCTGCAGCATATTCAGTATTTTGTCAGGGAGAGCCGCCTGTGTTCGAAGGTCCTCTTCCGCTCCAACGACGCCTGCAAGGCCGCCTTCATGAACGCCTTTGCCCTGATCATGCTCCAGAAACGCATCGCAGACGAACTTGGTCTTGCCATGGGGAGCTATACCCACCGGGCAAACTCCTTCCACTGCTATGCGAAGGATTTCGAGCTCCTTCAGGGCTATGTGAAGCGCATTCTGGACAAGGAAGAAATCACCTTTCCCTATGAGGACGGCTGGGCAGAGATCATGGAAGAAGAAAGGCCTGCCATACTCCGGCAGGCAGAACAACTAAGGAAACGCTGATTAGAGGAGAACAGACATGCCATATACCTTCGACAGCAGGCAGAAAAACACCCCCGCAGGACTTTCCGGCAAAGGCGCCGGCAGACCGGACGCCTTTTTGGATCCTGGCAGGGAGACCAGTGAACAGAAACTCATACGGGAATCCATGGAACGTTTTCTGACCTTCGATCAGGAAACGATGATCCGGCGGTTTTCCCTGAAAGCAGATGAAAACCATATGTACATCTGCTTCATCGGCCGGGAATTTACCATCGACCGTCAAAACGGCGCGCTTACACAGGATGGGCGGCCGGCCAACAGCAGTGAGATGGCGGCGATATTTGAGCTTCTTACAAAATCCGCTCCTGCGCCTGTGCCTCTGGGAAAATGGGCCTCCATCGCGCAGCTCTGCACCAATACCACCTCCACGGAGCTTACAAAATACGCGAAGAGGCTGGCCCCCTTCGAGGGACATACAGATCTTCTGTCCGAAGCCTGCGTCCGTCTTGGCGGAAAAGAAGCAAAAGGCGGGGATGTAAGCTATATCCTCCCTGTCTTTGAAAACATTCCCGTGTGGTTCCAGTACTGGGAAAAGGATGAAGAATTTGATACCTCTGTCCAGTTTCTCTGGGACGCATCGGTAAGTCTTCATTTCCGCTGGGCTACACTGTGGAATATTATGGACTGTCTGGTCGACAGAATCCTGGAAATGAAAAACATATAAAGGAGCTGTTTAATTTTGAGAGAAGATTACGGTAAAGCATTTAAACGCGGCAAAAAATCCTATCAGAAGGCAGTACTGTCCGGAAAGTATCCCTTTCTTCCCGCGCTGGATGATATCCTGATGGACCAGTCCGGATATTCGGAACTTCCGGTAGGCCTTACGGAAATTCCCACCGATATGATCGTAGGAACCAAGACCAGAGGACGGCAGGAAGCCTTCGCGGACAATTTCATGCCCCTTCTGAAGGAGGAATCCGAGTTCGGCATGAAGTGGTCCAACCTTTTCGAGAGTCAGATAGAGGAAGGCATCCGCGACCCCGTAAAGGTTTATGAATATATGTGGAAGTTTTACGTCGAGGAAGGCAACAAGCGGGTATCGGTGCTGAAATACCTGGAGGTTCCCTCCATCATGGCGGATGTCACCAGGATCATGCCGAAAAACCAGGACAGCCCTGAGATCAAGGTCTATTTTGAGTTCCTGGATTTCTATAATGTAGTCCCCATGTACGGAATCCGCTTTACGGAGCCCGGCAGCTACGCCCATCTGGCAGAGATTCTCGGCCAGAATCTTACCGACCCCTGGCCGGAGGATCTGATCTTCGATCTCCGGGTCGGCTTCTCTGCCTTCTGTGAGGCTTTCCGTGCCCAGGGCGGAGAACACCTGAATCTGACGGAAGGAGACGCCTTCCTGCTCTATCTGGAGATTTTCCGGTTCGAAAGCCTCCTGACGGAATCCAGGAAAAGCATCGAAACCCGGATCATCCGGATCTGGAATGAGTTTACGGTGGAATCCAACGACAGCCAAATCGCGTTTCTGGAACAGCCGGATCTGGAGAAAAAGGAGGCCCGGATCCCGCTTCTCCGGAAAAGAACGCCCGTCTATACGGAGGCAAAGCCGCTTAAGATCGCCTTTATCTACGACAAGGATCCGGAAATTTCCAGCTGGATCTACGGCCATGAGCTGGGCCGGAATCACCTGGAAAACTGCTTCGAGGGGATCGTAAAGACAGAATGCTTCCAGAACTGCAGCGACGAAGAGCCCTTCAAGGCAGCCGTCACCCAGGCTGTAGAAAACGGGGCGGAGATCATCTTCACCACATCGCCGGTGCAGATGGAGCAGACATTGCGGGCCGCCATCCATTATCCTCAGATCAAATTCATGAACTGTTCCATCAATCTCTCCCACAGCGCTGTCCGTACCTACTATGGGCGGATGTTCGAGGCGAAATTCCTGATGGGCGCGCTGGCGGCGACGGTAACAGAAAATCACCGGATCGGATATGTGGCAGATTATCCCATGTACGGATCCATGGCAAATATCAACGCCTTTGCCATCGGCGCGGCCCTGATCGATCCGGAGGTAAAGATCCATCTTACCTGGACCTCCCTGGATGGAAAGGACTGGCATCAGTTCATGAATAAGGCGGACGTGCAGGTGCTTTCCGGTCCGGACCTCATCAAGCCTCAGGAGGCCTCCAGAGAATACGGAATATACAAGCTCCAGGATGACGGTATCTTCAATCTCGCTGCCCCCATGTGGGACTGGGGGAAATACTATGAGCTGATCATCCGGACTCTGTTCAACAATACCTGGCCGGATATGGATGCCGTCGGAAAAGAAATGGGTCTGAATTACTGGTGGGGAATGTCTGCGGGGGTCATCGATGTGATCCTCTCCAAGCATCTTCCCTATTATTCCCACAAGCTGATCGCGACGCTCCGCCACTGCCTTCTGGACGGGTCTCTGCATCCCTTCGAGGGAGAACTGCGGAGCCAGGAGGGGATCATCCGGGATCAGGAAAACAAAGGACGGCTTTCCAACGAAGAGATCGTCAGCATGAACTGGCTCAACGACAACATCATCGGCAGTCTCCCGAAATCCTGGGAGCTGACAGAAACAGGGAAAAAGACGGCCAAGATCAGCGGCGTGATCGAAGAATAAAGGCAGAACAGGGAGAGAAAGATGAAAGTACTGGCCGTTGCCGACACAGAAGAAAAGATACTGTGGGATTTTTTTGACCGGGAGCTGGTGAAGGATGTCGATCTGATCATTTCCTGCGGGGATCTTTCCCCGCATTACCTGGAATTCCTGGAATCCATGCTTAATGTCCCCCTGCTGTACGTGAGGGGGAACCACGATACGGTATATGAAAAAACGCCGCCCCTCGGCTGCATCTGCATCGAAGACCAGATCTATGATTTTCATGGCCTGAGGATCCTGGGACTGGGCGGCTCCATGCGTTATAAGCCCGGTCCCAATATGTACACAGAAAAAGAAATGCAGGGGCGGCTCAGAAAGCTGAAGCCGCGCATCGCTTTTATGAACGGGTTTGATATGCTTGTCACCCATGCTCCGGCCAGAGGATTCGGGGATCTGGATGATCTGCCGCATCATGGTTTCGAGACATTCAACTCCCTGATGGAGAGCCAGAAGCCGGCCTTCATGCTGCATGGCCATGTCCACCAGAGCTATGGAAGGATCGAGAGGAATCATATGCATCCCGGCGGAACCAGGATCATCAATGTGAACGGTTACCAGATCCTGGAAATCGGCGACGAGCATCATCCGAAAAAGGGACATACCGGTTCCGTCCTTTACGATCTTATGGTTAACATGAGAAAAGGACGAAGGGGTGACCAGTAAAGAAGGCGTGAAATCTTTTATGGTCATGGACGGTTTATGATCATGGCTGTTTTATGATCATGGCTGTTTCATGATCATGGCTGTTTCATGATCAGAGATATTTTTCGATCGCCTTCTGGAATTCCTCGATTGCCTGCGTGTCGCCCTCTTCTATGGCATGATAGATGCAATGGGATATGTGTTCGTTGATGATCTCCTTTCCCAGCCCGTTCAGAGCAGACCTGGCAGCGGAAATCTGCATCAGCACGGCAGCGCAGTCCTCGTCCTCTTCGATCATTCTCCTGACATACTGCAGATGCCCGATGATGCGGGAAAGGCGGTTCAGCTGGCGCTTTCTTTCCTTAGGGTCGTGATAATGACCATGGGAGTGGCTTCCGCCGTGAGCATGGTTTTCGCCGTGAGTGTGATCCTCTGCGTGAGTATGATCCTCTACGTGAGTGTGATTCTCTGCGTGGGTATGGTTATCTCCATGGGTATGGTTATCTCCATGGGTATGACCTTCTGCGTGGATATGGTTATCTCCGTGGGTATGACTTTCTCCGTGGATATGGTCCTGGGCGTGGGTATGGTTTTCGGCATGAGCATGGTTTTCGCTGTTTTCCATGTCTGCGCCTCCTTTCGAAAAACTTCTGTACATAATACCATAGAATACCTTCCTCTGCAAACCCTCCGGGGGGGATGTTTTTTCTCTGCGGACGGGCGAGGAGACGACCGCCTCCCCCTGTGTTCCTGCAGTC
>JAFOJB010000138.1 GCA_017420455.1 Blautia sp. | reverse complement strand
GGACAGGCGGCAGCCAGCATGATTTCGGGCTGGAAAAAGGGACCGGGAAAGCGGGGCTTTGTGCAAAGGCTGCCCCGTTTCCCGATCCCTTTTATGTTTCCGTACTTAGGCACTGTACACAAATAACTTCCGAATTCTGCTTGCCCAAATCCAAATCTGACTGCGTTGTTGTCAGTCAGCGATGTTACTCTGTCCTCTGATCTGCAGAGAGGTCTGTGTTCCGGAGGATCTTCCGGACGGGAAGGATACACGCAGGCACTACAGAAAGAGCGTCCACGCCCATGCGCAGGAAGGTCTCTGTATAGGCGGTATCCGCCGCGATCTCCCCACAGATGTACACATTGCATCCGGCAGCATGTCCCTCCTCGATGACCATGCGGATCATACGGAAGACTGCCGGATGATGATCGTTATACTTGTTCTTCAGAAGAGGGTTCTGCCGGTCCATGGCCAGCGTATACTGGGTGAGGTCGTTTGTACCAAGGCTCAGGAAATCCACTTTCTCCGCCAGTTCCCCGGCGATCATCACAGCCGCGGGTGTCTCCACCATGATCCCTCTCCGGATCTCCCGAAAGGGAATCTCCTTCTCGGAAAGGCTTTGTTTTACCTCTTCGATGATGGCATCGATCTCTTCGATCTCCTTTGTATCCACGATCATGGGATACATGATTTCCAGGTTTCCGTAGACACTGGCCCGGTAAATCGCCATAAGCTGGGTCCGGAACATATTCCTCCGGTCCAGGCAGAGCCGGATCCCGCGGTTTCCCATAATGGGGTTCTCCTCCATTGGGATATCCATATAAGGCGACCTCTTGTCAGCCCCCAGATCCACCGTCCGGATTACCGCGGGCTTCTCTCCCATGCTCTCCGCCAGTTTTCTGTATTCCTGGAACAGCTCCTCCTCCCTTGGATAGCTGTCCTTTCCAAGATACTGAAATTCACTTCTCAGAAGCCCGATGCCGTCTGCGCCGTAAAACCTGACGCTCTCCAGGTCGTTCAGACTTCCCACATTTGCCAGAAGCGGAATTCTTTTTCCATCCAGGGTCACATCCTCCCGATTCCTGTATTTCAAAAGCTCCTCCCGCTCCTTTTTGTCCTCCTCCATCCGGTTTTCATATTCCCGGAGGAGTTCCAGGGAAGGGTTCAGGTACAGAGTTCCCGTGTATCCATCCACGATGGCCTGCACCCCGTCCCATTCCTCTCTTACCGCTACATCCACTACAGAAGGGATATTCAGGTTTTTCGCCATGATGGCGGTATGGGAGATTTCCGACCCCTGCAGCGTCACCACCGCCAGAAGCTTTTCCTTCTCCATTTTTACGATCTCGCCGGGGGACAGGGCGTCTGCCAGCAGGATCACCGGCTCTTCCCCCAGCCTGATCCGCGAAGAAGTATGCCCCAGAATGGACAGCATGCGGCGGGTGACCTCCCTGACTGCCCGAAGCCGCCTTCTGGCGGTATCCTCTTCAAGGGTATGAAAGGTAAGTGTCAGCTCATCCCTTGTGGTAGTAAGGGCATAGGAAAGATTCACCTTTTCCTTCTCCACCAGGCTTCTGACCGCGTTGGAAAAGCTTTTTCCCTCCAGAAGGGAAAGCTGCTCCCTGAGGCTTTCCCGGGTGCCGTTCTCCTCATCCTCTTCCCGTTCCAGAAGCTGCTTCAGCTGTTCTCTTACCTCTTCCCGTACCCTCTCGTAATCACCAAGCTCCTTCTTCTCGTTGTTCACCATATACTGGCGGACAAGATATTCCCCTCTGGAATAAAAAACTGTTTTTCCGATGGCTATTCCCGGGAAGGCGGTTCTTCCTTTCACGATCTCCATCCGATTTCCTCCAATACTCAGCCGCAGGCATCCTTGAATTCTGTCCAGACCTTACTGTATGCTTCCTCTGCCTCCGGGCTTACGTTCCGGATGATCTCCCCGTTCTGCACACTCTCCGGGACTACCAGTTCCGGTCTCACCAGAGAATCGGCTGCTTTTGTGGTGCAGTAATAGCCGATATAGTCAAAGCACTGCGCAGCAATCTCAGGCTCCAGAATATAATTCAGGAACCGGAAGGCCGCATCCTTGTTCGGGGCGTTTGAGGGAACAAACATATTCATGATGCCGAAGCCAAGCCCCTCTTCCGGATAGACTACCTGCAGGTCCGGATTCTCGGCAAGGGCTGTCATAACCTGAGACGTATACAGGAAGGCAGCCGCCACCTCTCCGCTCAGGAGAGCATTCTGGGTATTATCATCCTGAATGAGACGGATATTCGGAGCAAGTGCAAGAAGCTTCTCACCGGTCTGGGCGATGATCTCCGGATCCTCCTCATTCATGCTCCTGCCCATGGCAAGCTGGGTGATGCCGCAGATCACGCGGTAGTTGGCTGTAATCGCCACATTGTCCTCCAGCTCCGGATTCCAGAGATCGGCATACCCTCTGATCTCAACATCGGTCTCGGACGGGTCATAGACGATCAGCGGAATCCCCGCTCCGTAGGGAACCGTATAGCGGTTCTCCGGGTCGTAGAACTGCCCCTGATAAAGGGGATTGATATTGCCGTAATTTGGTACAGCTTCCTTGTCGATCTCGGAGGCCAGGTTCTGGGAAATGGCCTGCTCGATGATATAATCATCCGCGATGATCACATCGTAGTCCCCGCCCTTTGCCAGGGACAGCTTTTCCAGCATGGTCTCGTTCATGTCAAAATTGGAATAAATGATCTTTATCCCTGTCTCCTCTGTAAACCCATCCAGAACCTCCTGCGGGAACATACCTTCCCAGGTATACAGGATCATCTCTTCTGCTGCCTGAACACTCCCGGCAGAAAATACCGCTGTTCCAAGAACTGCTGCCATAAAGGCGGCCGCTGCACGTTTTCTTCGCTTCATATCTGGTTCCTCCTCTGAAAACGATTGTTTACGGTTATCTTTACTGTGCTTTTACTTTTGTCCAGAGCTCGGCAAAGATCTGCTTCACCTTCGGTGTCTGATAGGCGAAGATCTCGTTGTCCGGGTTTTCCGTATCCGGAATATAGGAAGAAACATCCTTATAGGTGTCTTCCTTCATGGCCTCAAAGGCACTTCTTACAGGAGAAGTATACCCTACTTCCTCCGTGTTGGAAAGAGCACTTTCATCACTGATCATGAAATTAATGAATTCATGGGCCAGATCCACTTCGCTGCAGTCCCGGGTGATCACCATTCCGTCCACCCACAGGTTGGTTCCCTGGGAAGGCGTCAGAAAATCCAGCTCCGGATTTTCACTGATGATGTAGGAGGCGTCGCCGGAATAGACCACCGCAATGGATTTGTTTCCGGAGATCATGTTGTCGATCACATCATCTCCGGCATAAATGACGTCCATGGTATCTCTCTGATCCACCAGCCACTGATAAGCCTCCTGGATCTGGGCTTCGTCCACCGTATTCATGGAATACCCCAGAGCCTTCAGGGCGATCATGAAGGAATCCCTCTCGGAATCGTACATGTACAGATCCCCCTTATACCTGGGATTGCGAAGAAGCTCCCAGCCCTGGGCCAGATCCTCTTCCCTCACCACATTCCTGTTGTAGAGAATCCCTACGGATCCCCAGAAGTAGGGACAGGAATAGCGGTTTTCCGGATCATAGCTCTTGCCCCTTACCTCCGGCAGCAGGTTTTTCGCATTGGGGATCAGGTCCCAGTCCAGATACTGCAGATATTCCTCCTTGATCAGCCTTTCGATCATGTAGTC
>JAFOJB010000013.1 GCA_017420455.1 Blautia sp. | reverse complement strand
GGCACCGCAGCCACAGCCAGGTCTCTTCCTTCCTGCTGGCAGCGGACGATCCTGTCCAGAAGGATTGCGAGAGGATCCGTGATTTCCGGACTTTCATGAGGGGAAGGCAGTCCTTCCAGGAATTCTTTCCAGAGAAGGGCGGCCGCCCCAGGCTGCAGGGATGCTCCGGATTCCGGAAGAGCTGCGGTTGCCGGAGCCCCGTCCGGAACGATTTCTCTTTTGCCGGCACCTGACAGGTTCTCCGGGTCTGAAGCACCGCCCGGCAGCGGCAGGATTCTGCTGTAAGGGGCATAACATTCTGCAAAGGCCTGATCCTCCCTGGTGGAAAGAACCACGCCATCCATGATCCGGAAGAGGCCCGGAAGGGCGCAGCCCTCTCTTCCTCCTGACCGGAATGCCTCTGCCAGGCTGCCCGGGCACGCAAGGACCATGAAAGGACAAGTCCTGTGCCCCTTTATGGCCAGATAGTCCCAGAAGACAGTACTGCTGCACTCTTCCATCACACAGATCACCACATCGACGCTGTGATTGTCCAGAATGCTGTTCCATGCATCGTACCGCTCCTCAGCTCCGGCGCTTATGCAGAATGCTTCGGCCTGCCCCGGGAGATCTTCCGGCGCAGTCTTTTCACCGGCGCTTTCTCCTTTGTCTCCGGGAACGTCCGGCCGGTCTGTAAGCAGGAAAACCTCGTACGGGGACATCCCGCCGGGAGCGTCCGGCTCCGAAAGCAAAGAAGCCAGCAGGGAGCCGGCATTCTGCCCTTCTCCTGCCTTGCCGCCCCTGCAGCAGACGGCAGCGCCGTGTATCTGTGACGGGGCCGCCTGCCTCGGGATCACTTTTGAAAAATCCTCTATATAAAGATCTGCCCGCCCTTCTGCTGCCTTTGCAAGATGACATACCATCGCCCGATATCCCCAGGTATCCATGTAATCCCGGATCCCCTCCTGCCGGAATTCCTCCGCCAGTCTGCCAAGCAGGGCCTCCATGCATTTCTCCTGCAGAAGCTCCCGGTTTTCCTCGAGGATGGGCCTGTAGTGCAGGATTCCTCTTTCTTCTATATAGATCTCCAGGGCATCCAGAACCCTGTTTTCGGCAAGCAGCGCTCTGTACTCTTCCAGATTCAGAAACGCAGAGGCTGCCGCATCATTTCCGGTCCGGCGGATATACAGCGAAGTATCCGTATCCAGCCCTGCGCAGGATCTGCAGCAGGAAGCCAGCAGGAAAAACGCGTAGAAATCCGGATCGCTGCAGCAGGCGCCTTCCTCAATATATCCAAAGGCTTCCCGGCAGTATTTCCCGCGGAAGATCTTGTTCTGCAGGGAATGGTCAAAAAGCTTTTCTTCAAAGCAGTACCGGACCAGATCCCCTCGAAGGATGTCTGATCCGGAGCAGGGCAGACCCTCCTGGCTGCTTTGCAGGGTGTTTCCGGAGGATCCGGCAGAAATCCGGCACACAGGAGAAAACTGAAGCATATCCGCCTTTTTTTCCCGGACAGCCTCCAGCGCCTTTTCGCAGGCTTCGGGAATCAGGATATCCTCCGGGTGAACGAACATGATATATTCCCCTCTGGAAGCAAAAACGCCGTCCTTTCTTGTCAGGGTGATGCCCTGAGTCTCCTTGCGGCAGATTACCCGGATCCGGCTGTCCTGTCTGCTGAAAGCGTCAAGCACTCCGGGCGATCCATCTGAGGAGTGGTCGTCCACGCAGATGACTTCTATATCCTTACAGGTCTGGGTCAATACACTGTTCAGGCATTCTCCCAGATACTTTTCCATATTGTATACAGGTATGATGATCGATATTTTTGGCATAAATCCTCCTTGGCAGTCATTTCCTGACTGCTTCCAGGCGAACCCGTCTGGCGTTCCTGGCTTCACCGGCCGAAAACACCTCCCTGCCGGTGAAGCCGGGAATGATAACCGGTCTCCTGTCGTGCCGCCGCTGCTTCCGGACAGGCACTCTCCATACTGGATT
>JAFOJB010000137.1 GCA_017420455.1 Blautia sp. | reverse complement strand
TCTGGTGAACGCAAGCCCCGGAGATGCACAGATGAAAAGAGTGCTGGATGCCTGTACCGCCAGGGATTCCCGTATCCGTGTGAAGAACCTGGAGCAGAACCTGGGAATCGCCGGAAATACCAATGAGGCGCTTCAGATGGCGCAGGGAGATTTTGTCTGTTTCCTGGATCATGACGACCTGCTGTCTCCCAACGCCCTTTACGAAGCAGCGTGCGCAATCCATAAACAGGAGGACTGTGATGTCCTCTATACCGATGAGGACAAGGTGACCACAGATCTTTCCGAGCATTTTCAGCCCCATCTGAAGCCGGATTTCAACCTGGATCTGCTGCGTTCCAACAACTATATCTGCCATTTTCTGGTTGTCCGGACGGAGCTTGCCGGAAGAGTCGGGGGATTCCGGAAAAACTATGACGGCGCGCAGGACTACGATTTTATTTTCCGGGTTACAGAAGAAGCCAGAAAGGTGGTTCATGTCCCGGAGATTTTATATCACTGGAGAACCCATAAGGCTTCCACTGCCGACAACCCAGCCAGCAAGATGTATGCCTTCGAGGCAGGGAAGCGGGCTATTGAAGACCATCTTGCCAGGAGAAACTGTCCGGGGGAGGTATTCCATACGCCGGATTTCGGGTTTTACCGGGTCAGATATCCGGTTAAGGGCAGCCCCCTCCTGTCCGTGATCATTCCGAATAAGGATGAGACCGATACCCTGCGGGGATGTCTGGAATCCCTGTTCCATAAGATCGGGTATGACAATTATGAAATTCTGATCGTAGAGAACAACAGTACCTCCCGGGAAATCTTCCGTTATTATGAAGAGCTTTCCGGGAATCCGCGGATCCGCATCCTCCGCTACGAAAAGCCGTTCAACTATTCCGCCATCAACAATCTGGCTGCCGGAAAGGCCAGGGGAGAATACCTGCTGTTCCTTAACAATGATATCACTCTGATCAACGAGGAGAGCATCAGGGAGCTTCTGTCGATCTGCCAGAGAGAGGAAGTGGGCATCGCAGGCGCAAAGCTTCTTTACCCGGACAATACCATCCAGCATGCCGGTATCGTTATCGGGCTGGGCGGGATTGCCGGAAGCATGTTTGTAAACCTGCCTGCCGAAAGAAGCGGGTATCTTCACAAGGCTTCTCTGCTGCAGGATCTTTCCGCAGTGACGGCGGCGTGCATGATGATAAAAAAGGATATCTTCCGGAAGGCGGGCGGTTTTACGGAGAAGCTGGCGGTGGCCTTCAACGATGTGGACCTGTGTCTTAAGGTACGGGAAATGGGATACCTGGTGGTCTATGACCCCTATGCGGTATTCTATCATCTGGAATCCAAAACCCGGGGACCGGAGGACAGTCCCGAGAAGGTGCGCCGTTTCCAGGAAGAGATCGAATATATGCGAAGCCGTTGGGAAAGCCTTTTAAAACAGGGAGACCCGATGTACAATAAAAACCTGTCGCTGACGAAATGGAATTATTCCCTGCGGCCGGTTCCTGGAATGGAAGAGAAGAAGGATCATTCATGAAGGACGTTACGGTAATCATCCCGAATTACAATGGAATAGGGTTTCTGCCGGGAGTGCTGGACAGCCTGGAGAAGCAGGATTGTGACGATTTCGAGGTCCTTCTTGTGGATAACGGCTCCTCCGATAAAAGCGTGGACCTGGTAAAGGAACGATACCCGGGAACCGGGATTCTCAGGCTGACTGAGAATTTCGGCTTCTCCGGAGCGGTGAACAGAGGGATCCTTGCTTCAAAGACGCCTTATGTGCTGCTCCTGAACAACGATACCCAGGCAGAACCCTCCTTCGTAAGAGAACTCCTGGAAGGAATCAGAAGGCATGAGAATGCGTTCTCCTGCCAGGCCAGGATGATGCAGTTCCAGAACAGAGAGCTTCTGGACGACGCCGGAAACCTGTACTGTGCCCTTGGCTGGGCTTTTGCAAGGGGGAAAGGCAGGAAAGCAGAAAGCTACGACAGAGAGGAAAAGATTTTTTCCACCTGTGCCGGGGCTGCCATCTACAGAAGAGACCTGCTGCTTCAGCTGGGCTGCTTCGACGAGGAGCATTTTGCGTATCTGGAGGATCTGGATGTGGGGTATCGTGCCAGAATCTGCGGCTATGAAAACTGGTACATTCCGTCTGCCGTGGTCTATCATATCGGCAGCGGCACCACCGGCAGCAGATATAACCAGTTTAAGGTGCGCTATTCCTCCAGGAACAATATTTATATGATCTACAAAAACATGCCCTTTCTGCAGCTGCTCCTGAATCTTCCCTTCCTGGCGGCAGGATTTCTGATCAAGATCCTTTTCTTTACGGCCAGGGGCTTTGGCAGAGAATACCTGGCCGGGATCAAGAATGGCTGCAGCATCAGCAGGAAGCACAGGAAGGTGAAATTCCGGTGGAAAAATCTTCCGAATTATCTCTCGATCCAGCTTGAACTGTGGGTGAACATGGTGAAGAGGTTCTGAAGCCAGGCTCTGAACAGCAGCCCTGCATTTTGAAACCGTGACTTTTTATGAAGAAAATGTTGAAATTCTGTTTCAGATATTATAAGATAAAAAGAGCGCAACACTAAAGGAGTGTTTTTTCCGGAGACAGAGGTAACAGAAATTGATCATAGAAAATCAGAAAAGCTTCAGCCGTCTCCATATACTGATCGATGCAGTCCTGATCGCGTTTTCCTATGTCTGCGCCTGGTGGTGCCGGTTCCGGGGACCCTTTGCGTACTCCGCGATCGAATCCAAGAGCTTCCGGGAATTTATGTTTCTTCTGATCTTTATCGTCCCCGGATATCTGCTTCTGTATCAGGCATTTGATCTTTACACACCCCTCCGGATGCAGGGAAAAAGACTGGTGCTCGGCAATGTGCTGAAAGCCAACACACTGGGGCTTCTGGTCATCATAGCAGTTCTCTATGTGGTTGACGAAAACGATTATTCCAGACTTACCTTTTTTATCTTTTATCTTATAAATACCATACTGGAATGGGCAGCCAGGATGATCATATTCTATATGCTGATGGATATGCGGCGCCGCGGTCTGAACCAGAAACAGGTTCTTCTGGTCGGGTACAGCCGCGCGGCAGAGGAATATGTAGACAGGATCCTGCAGAATCCTCAGTGGGGTTATGTGGTAAGGGGAATTCTGGATGATGATGTCCCAGCCGGAACCACCTACAAAGGTGTAAAGATTCTGGGACGCATCGCGAATCTCATGGTGATCCTGCCGATGAGCAGCCTGGATGAGATCGCCATCACCCTTGGACTGAATCAGTATTACCGGCTGGAGGAAATCGTCAGCTTGTGTGAAAAGTCGGGAGTACACACGAAATTTATTCCCGATTATAATAATATAATACCGACCAAACCCTATACAGAGGATATACTGGGTCTTCCGGTCATCAACATACGTTATGTTCCCCTCACGAATACCTTCAATTCCATGATGAAGCGGACGATGGATATCGTCGGGTCCTTTGCGGGGATCGTTCTGACCTCCCCTGTCATGCTGCTGATGTGCATCCTGATCAAGGCTACCTCCCCTGGACACCTGATCTACAAACAGGAGAGGGTAGGGCTTCACAACAGGACTTTCCGCATGTATAAGTTCCGCTCCATGGAGGAGCAGAAGCCGGAAGAGGAGAAAAAGGCCTGGACGATCAAGGACGACCCGCGGGTGACGCCGGTGGGGCGTTTCATGCGGCGTACCAGCATCGATGAACTGCCTCAGCTCTTCAATATCCTGAAGGGAGATATGAGCCTTGTAGGACCCCGTCCGGAGAGACCGTATTTTGTGGAGAAGTTCCGGGAAGAGATCCCCAGGTACATGGTAAAGCATCAGGTACGTCCCGGTCTTACAGGCTGGGCGCAGGTCAACGGCTACCGGGGAGATACCTCTATCCGGAAACGGATCGAGTATGATCTGTATTACATCGAAAACTGGACGATCGGCTTCGATATCAAGATCATCTTTATGACTTTTTTCAAGGGATTTATCAATAAAAACGCATATTGAAAGGGAAAATCATGGGAGAATCAAAGCACAGAAAAAGGCGTTTTGCCATATTTGCCGTGGAAATACTTGTACTGGCCCTGGTTATCGGAGTGCTGTATCTTTATACTCAGGTGAGCACCAGGCTGGATAAACTGGATAAGAAGACACTGAACGAATCTCAGATCCAGGTAAATGAGGAAGTGAAAAAAAGTGCCGCGGCAGAGAGCACCGATAATACTGCCGGTGCCGGCAGCGCAGAGGCAGCGGAGAAATCCGATGATAATTCCCAGGTAAAGTCTTACAGCGGATATAAAACCTATGCGCTTTTCGGAATCGACCACCGGGATAAAAATGCCGCTTTCAGCGGTGAGAACAGCGATACCATGATCGTGGCGGTGGTGGATCATGCAGCCAGGGAAATCCGGCTGGCGTCGCTTTACCGGGATACCCTTGTGAATGTGGGAAATGATACCTATTCCAAGGCGAACGCCGCCTATGCCATCGGCGGGCCGGAACGGGCCATTTCCATGCTGAATACGAATCTGGATCTGGATATTCATGAGTATGTGACGGTAGATTTCAATGCCCTGGCCGCCGCGGTAGACGCCATGGGCGGGCTGGATATCCCCCTTTCCTATGCAGAAATCGTCCACATGAACAATTACTGTGTAGAAACCTCCGAGGAGACCGGCAAGGATTATACACCGGTGGAGCTTCCGGAAAGGCCGGCAGACATCGAGGCAACGCTCGGAACGTATCACCTGAACGGCGTTCAGGCTACCTCCTATTGCCGGATCAGGTATACTGCAAGTCTTGACATGGGAC
>JAFOJB010000136.1 GCA_017420455.1 Blautia sp. | reverse complement strand
TGTGGTGGCGGAGATTGTAAGGTAACCATCCTTCAGATGAGCCTGTACATCTTCCTTTTTATATCCCGGAAACTCTATGGACAGCTCATAACCTTTTTCTGTCTCCTTCACATCGGTTTTCATCACTGCCGCGCTTCTCTGCTGCACCGGTGCCTGTTCTCTTCTGATCGGTCTGTAGAAATCATCAAAAAAGTCATCAAAAAGATTTTCTCTGAAAATACTGGGCATCAACATAATCTATTCCTCCTTTTATCGGCATTCTTTTTTGAATGCTCTGTGTTGTTTTCTTTTGATGATTATGTTATACCACTTTTGTTAGCACTCGTCAAGAGTGAGTGCTAACATTTTTTGTGAACTTTTTGTGTCCTTCCATAAGTCTTTTTCCGTTGTAAAATACCCCGCGGCAAACTGCGGAATATGCAGTCTGCTGCGGGGTATCTGTCAGTGGTCTGTCTCAATGATAAATCATCATCCCGAACTCAGATGCCGCGCTGCGTCAGCTGACGCAGCTGGCAGCCGGTGGTTCATCAGACGGGAATTCTCTTCTATTCCGCCTGATCGGTTTTCTGGCTTTCCGGTTCCGGTTTCTTCGTTTCCGGAATTTCAGCATCCGGTTTCTCTGCTTCGGGATCCTTTATTTCAGGATCATTTTTCTGCTGGTTCTCTGATTCCTGATTCTGCAGCTCCTGTTCCTTCAGCTTCTGATTCTGCAGCTTCTGCTCTCTCCTCTGCCTGTGCTTCTGCTTCGGCTTCTTTTCCTGCTGCGGAAAAATCCTCACTCTTTCCGCAGTTATTCCTGATCCTCCCCCGAACCCATCCATGCTTTCCATACCGGTATCGTCCGTACCCGGGTTCTGTTTTTCTTTTTCCCTGCGGACCAGCCATTCTCCATAAAGATAATCCAGGATTGCAGCGATGGGGATGGCTACCAGAATTCCGAAGACTCCCAGCATCCTGCCGCCTACAATGATACAGATCAGGATCCATACAGAAGAAACTCCCAGCTGATCTCCGAAGAGCTTTGGCTTCAGAATATACCCGTCTACCGTCTGCAGGATGATGGTAAATACCAGAAACCACAGCGCATGCCAGGGATTTATGAGTACCAGGATAAAGGAACCGATCACTGCACCCAGGATAGGGCCGAAGGTAGGCGCGAGGTTCGTAACGCCCACTACCACAGAAATCAGGGTTGCGTACGGCATGCCTGCAATAACCATAAACATAAAGTTTGCAAATCCGATGATCAGTCCGTCCAGAAGATCACAGACGATATAACGGACAAGGATGGAATTGCATTTTCTCCAGAAGGCCATGGACATCTGGAATTTTCTCTCTGAAAGAAGCGCCTTGAAAAAGCGGGAAATTCCATTTGCAAGCTTTATCTTGTCCAGAAGGAAATAGATTGCCATGATACAGGCAATCACTCCCATGAATACTCCTTTTCCGATATGGTATGAAGTATTGATCACACGATTGATGCTCTGGGGAAGCTCTGCAGACAGATCCTCCAGGAGATCAGTTCCTGCCATGACGACGTTTGAAATATCAAAGTCATACTTCATGGTGAAATCCTGAAGCTCATCCAGAGCTTCCTGTATGGCATTTACATAATTATCGATATTGGAAACAAAAGTTACCACACTGTCTACTACCTGAGGGATCAGTGCCACCAGAAGTACTACAATAAACAGAATGACAATAAACAGGGCAATTACTACGGCAAGGAAACGCCTTCGTTTTATGGAATGGATATTTGCCAGCAGATAATTCTCGATGACTACCACCAGAGGATCCATCACATATGCGATCACGACACCGATTAAAACAGGAGCAAAATATCCCATGAATCTCCAGAAACCATCCGCAAAACCCTGAAACTGAATCAGAGCTACATACAGGATTACTGCCAGACAGGTTGCGATCGAATAGGCAACCCATTTTTTCTCCAGCCATTCCTTTTTAAATATCATTTTCTTTTCCCCCCAATGCAGAAATATTCTTCCCACAACACCCTCAGTTCCTATCATACCATATTCACAGGCGGGTGTAAAACGCATATTTCGGAAACACGGGGTTTTGAAACAAGTGGTTGCAGTCTCCAGCCGGTGAGACCGTGAACTGCAACAAGTGTTCAGGGCTGTCCGGAAGACTTCGAAGAGATTCTGAACAGTAATCGCGGAAACCGTAAAACAGGAGGACGGTTTCAGACCGCCCCCCTGTTTCACCTCTTTATATTCTTTTTCCGGCAAATAAGGTACCTACCTTCAGCCCTTTCATGATATCATAGAGCGCTTCCGGATCCTTTCCGTTGGTCACGATCGTATCGATTCCCTGCGCGCAGGCGAGATCCGCCGCCTGCAGTTTTGTCCTCATGCCGCCGGTTCCCCGCCGGGAACCTGCTCCCCCGGCCAGTTCATATACAGAAGAATCGATATTCTCGATCCGGCTGATCAGCTTCGCGTCCTTATAAAGACGGGGATCCTTATCGTAAAAGCCATCGATGTCGGAAAGGATCACCAGAAGATCTGCCTGACAAAGCACCGAAACCACGGCAGAAAGCACATCATTATCACTGAACAGACGCTCCTGCGACTCGATTTCCGTATAGCTCACCGAATCATTTTCATTCACAATGGGAATCACACCCTGCTCCAGCAATGCATTGAAGGTATTTGTCAGATTCTCCTTTTTCTCCTCCTGACGGATATCCTCTGCATTCAGAAGGATCTGCGCCACTGTCTTGTCATATTCTCCGAAAAATTTATCGTAAAGGAACATCAGACTGCACTGTCCCACTGCTGCAGCGGCCTGCTTCATACGCATGGTCGTAGGCTTTTCCGGCAGATGCATTTTATTAGCCCCCACGGCAATGGCGCCGGAAGAGACCAGTATGACCTCATTTCCCAGATTCTGTATATCCGAAAGCACCATAGCCAGCTTGTCTATGGTACGGAGATTACTGTTTCCAAGCTCATTTGTCAACGTGGAGGTTCCTACCTTCACCACGATCCTTTTTTTCTTATTAACCACTTTCTTCTCTCCTCTGCAATAGTCTTTCAACCATCAGCATAGTATCATTATGAAGAAGAAAAGTCAATCACTGAAGCCTTCGCAGCTGTTATTTTGCGAGCAATGGTTGGAACACAGAGGGACGGTCCTTTTGTGTTCAAAGGACACAAAAGGACCGTCCCTCTGTGTTCCCTGCAACCATTGCTCGCAGAATAACAGCTGGGAAGGCTTCAGTGATTGACTTTTCTTCTTCATAATGATACTATGCGGATGGTTGAAAGACTATTGCAGAGGAGAGAAGAAAGTGGTTAATAAGAAAAAAAGGATCGT
>JAFOJB010000135.1 GCA_017420455.1 Blautia sp. | reverse complement strand
GATTTTTGAAAAGAAAATCTCTGGAGGAATCCTCAGAGGATTCCGAAGAAGAATCTGTCAGGGAAAATCTCGAAGATAATTCTGAATACGAAGAATCTTATGCCGGAAGTCCTGAAAATGAATATTCTGTGAATGAGGATTCTGTGAATGAGGATTCTATGGATAAAGAATCCATGGATGAAGATTCTGTGGAGGAGAGTTCCGGGGAAGAAGAAGTGACTGAGGAAAATCCTGAGGACGAAGATTTCATGGATGAAGATTCCGGAGAGGAAGAATACACAGAAGGAAGATCATTGAAGGAAGCGTCTGCAAAGGCAATTTCGTTTGCAACTTCCATAAAAGACGAAATTGTCAGAAATGTAAAGCTCCCGGATATCAGCCTTTTAAAAGGTATCATGAAATTCCGGAGAGACGTGGAAGAAGATGATGATTTTGAAGATGACGACTTCGAAGATGATTTCGGAGACGACTTTGTGGATGAACTGCCGAAAAAGACCCGCAGGAATGTCCCTGGTAAAGCGAAAAAGGCGGTAACAGAAGCCAGGACAGAGACAGAGGAACCAGATGAAATTGAGATCATAAGTGAAAATGCGAAAAAGGCTTTCGGGATAGCGGATGATAAAGAGTTTAACCTGGAAGATACAATACTGGCCGCCGCTACCGCTCAGGGGATAGAAATTCCGGACGAGGGAAATAAGAAAGAAGAGGATTTCGGGGAAGAGACGGAAGAAGAGGCGGAAGACTTCCGGAATCAGCCGGAAAAATCCGTATTCGAGACGGAGGATGGTGATATTATCACAGAGGAAGACCTGGAGGAAGCGGAAAAGGAATTTATCAATGGTCCCGCTGTAAAACCGGAAAATGAGGCGAAAATTCCGGATCTTTCAAGCGATGATGTTCAGGAATATGATAATGAACCATTGAAATCTCAGGAAGAAAACGAAAAAAATCCGGTTTCCCAGGGGTCCGAAGAGAGTTTTATCCCTGCTGAAGTATCTGAATCGAAGATAAACGTATCTGAAAAGGAGACAGCTGATACAGACGGATCTGAAAAAGAATCACTTGAAGAAGAAGTTTCTGAAGAAAATATTCCTGAAAGTGAAATATATGATGAACAAGTTCCCGAGGGAGAAACTTCCGATGCAGTGGTTTCCGATGCAGTGGTTTCTGACGCAGTGGTTTCCGATGCAGAAACTTCCGATGCGGTGGTTTCTGATGCAGAGAGTATAGATGCAGAGAAACCTGATGCACAGAAGCCAGATCCAGAAAATCCTGATGAACAGAAGCCCTATGCGGAGAATATTGATGCACAGAAACCTGATGCGGAGAATATTGATGCACAGAAACCCGATGCGGAAAATATTGATGCACAGAAACCCGGTGTGGAGAATATTGATGCAGAGAATGTTGATGCAGAAAGTCCTGATGAAGAGAAACCCGATTCAGAGAATACTGGCGCAGTAAAATCTGACGCAGAGAATTCTGCAGAAAAGGCCTTTGAAAGAATCGTTTCGGTAATCAATGCTCCTGCAGAATCTGAATCAGCGCCTGTCTGGAAGACTGCCGCAGAAAATATGTCTGTCGCTGCCGCAGCAGATGTGGTGGAAAATATTTCCGGGAAGGAAGTTTCTGAAAAAGAAAATCCTGAAGAAGGAAGTCCTGAAGACGAGGCTGCTGAAGCCGAAGAGAATCCTTCCCTGACAGAGGAAGAAAAGCTGGAGAAGTTTATCGATTCCATCAATTCGGAGGAAAACGACAATCCTTCAGAAATAGTTCCCAGGGAACACAGGCTTTCAGAGGAAGAAAAGAAGCTGTTTTCTTATTTTGTGAAGGTTCCGGGAATGAAGGAGCAGATCGTGGATGCCCTGTGCGATGTACAGGAGGGAGCCTCGGACAAAACCTCCAATACCGGAAATATCATTGTCATGGGCGGCAGCGAATCCGGGAAGACAAGATTGATTTCTGCCCTGATCCCTGCTATCTGCAGACAGCTGAATCTGGAGGCCACCAAGGTTGCTTATGTATTTGCCGACCAGATCAACGGCAAGGATATCGATAAGATTTTCCGGAAGCTGGCGGGTGGTTTTTTCGTTATCGAAAAGTCGAATCAGCTGGACCAGGAAACTGCCCTGAAGCTGGAAAAAGCCATGAGTCAGGATACAGATGGACTTATCGTGATTCTTGAGGATGATAAGATCGGGATGCGAAAAATGATCACCAGATATCAGCGTCTCGCAAGAAAGTTTACATCTGTGATCAATATTCCGGTATTTACCAATGATGAGCTTGCAAATTTCGCAAGGATCTATGCTGTGGAGAATGGATACAAAATCGATAATATGGCGATGCTTGCCCTCTATAATCTCATCAGTGTAAATCAGAAGGCGGATGTCCCCATGAATGTCGGAGCCGTAAAAAATATCGTGGATGCGGCTATTGATAAATCGAAGGGAAGGCTGCGTCTCTTCAATAAGATGAACAGCAGAAAGCGTACAGATGCCGAGGGCTTTATTATCCTCAGTGAAAAGGATTTTTCTGTTAAACAGTGAAACATTCCTGCCTGTGGGAAAATAAGAAGGAACAGGAGAAAGATTTTCTATGGCTGAACCATTTCTGGGAAATGCAAAAAATACAATAGAGGTTCTGAAAAAGTATGATTTTATTTTTCAGAAAAGGTTCGGCCAGAATTTTCTGGTCGATCCTCATGTTCTGGAGAAAATCATCAGGAGTTCCGGCATTACGAAGGATGATTTTGTACTGGAAATTGGTCCCGGCATTGGGACCATGACACAGTACCTCGCGCAGAATGCCAGGGAGGTTGCTGCAGTGGAAATCGATAAAATGCTGATTCCCATTTTGCAGGATACTCTTTCCGGCTGGGAAAATGTATCTGTCATCAATGCTGATATCCTGAAGGTAGATCTGAATAAGCTTGCGCAGGAAAAAAACGACGGGAATCCCATAAAGGTTGTGGCGAACCTGCCTTATTACATCACGACTCCCATTATCATGGAGCTGTTTGAAAAGAAAGTGCCTTTGGAATCTGTCACGATCATGGTGCAGAAGGAAGTGGCGGAAAGAATGCAGGCTCTTCCCGGAACGAAGGATTATGGGGCTTTGTCGCTGGCTGTGCAGTATTATTCGGAAGCGGCCATCACGGCTGTTGTTCCTCCGAACTGCTTTATGCCAAGACCAAAGGTTTCCAGTGCAGTCATTCATCTGAAGAAATACAGGGAGCCGCCTGTAAGTGTGAAAGACGAACAGCAGTTGTTCCGGCTGATCCGGGCATCCTTTAATCAGAGAAGGAAAACTCTGGCAAACGGAATTAAGAATTCTCCTGAATTTTCCTTTTCCAGAGAGGAGATCATTTCTGTTCTTCGTAAAATGGGGCTTTCTGAAAATATCAGGGGGGAAGCTCTGACACTGAAAGAATTTGCCGCCCTCTCCAACGAACTGTCGGACTTGGCAGCCGTGCATAAATAAGGCACTGTACACAAATAACTTCCGAAAGCTGCGCAGAACAAATTCAAATTATTTGTGTACAGTGCCTAACCTTTACATATGGCGCCGCCAGGTGTGCGCTCGTGCAGGCACGGCGCACGTCTGGCGGCTTTATCGCACAAAATAAAAAGTACCCGGTGGAAGTCCCGGGTACTTTTTATTAAGTTAAAGGAAGGAGAGTTGAAAGCCTTTCGGCTGACAACATATGAAAAAGAAATTATAAAAATAATGTTGGCTGAATTATTTTTACAAACTCATTATAGAAATAAAATATGATAGATTCATGAGTAACGTGTAAAAAAATGATGAACAAACGTAAAATCTTCTGTAAACTATACCTACTATATTTATATTTTCCATCTATGATTCCGGTGCAGAACATGTTATTCCAGTGAATGGTTTTTATGCGGGATCGTTGAAATGCTGTTATGCAGAATACCGATAATTATAGATTTGAATGGATTAATGAATTGTGAATTATGGCGAAATATTTTTTGAATCCAATTCAAAAAATAGTGAAATAGCATACAATACATAATTTATTTACGACAGGTTCATATTTTATTTACATTTATCTGGTACTATTTATTTACTCGAAAGAGTGATGCGTAAGATGTTGTAATGATGTCATTACACATACAATTTTTTCATAATAATGCCCCGGCAAACCACTGCCGGGGCACTCCTCGTTTATGGGGTGGGATTTTCTGCATATTTTTGTTTTCATTTATATCAGTTGTATGCTATAATCTATTTCATGAGCGAAAAATATGTTTTCATGCGTTTTCGTAGAATAAATAAGTGAGAGGTGTTCAGAATGTCAGAAACAATGAAAGATTATGAAGCAGAACTCAACGCGTCCTTCAAGCAGATTGAGGAAGGAGATATCATCACAGGTACAGTGATCAGTGCGGATGAAAAAGAAGTAGTCCTTGATCTGAAGTATTACGCAGAAGGTGTTATTCCTGCAGAAGATTACAGCAGAGAGCCTGGTTTTTCCGTAAAGGAATCCGTACATCCCGGTGATGAAGTATCTGCCACAGTAGTAAAAAAGGATGACGGACATGGAAATATCCTTCTTTCCAGAGTTGAGGCTTCCGATATTCTTTCTTGGGATAAATTAAAAGCACTGAAAGAGTCAAAGGAGACTCTGGATGTAGTTGTAAAGGGAATTGTTAACGGCGGTGTTATCGCTTACGTAGAAGATGTCCGCGGTTTTGTTCCGGCTTCAAAGCTTTCCCTGAATTACGTAGAGGATCTGAATGAATATTTAAACAAGCCGATCCAGGTCCGTGTATTTGATGTGGATAAGGAAAAGAACAGGCTTATCCTTTCTGCAAGAGAGATTCTCCGGGAAAAGGCAGAGGAGGAAAGAAAGAACAGGATTTCCAATCTTGAGATCGGTCTTGTTACAGAAGGAACCGTAGAGACCATCAAGGACTTTGGCGCTTTTGTAAACCTTGGGAACGGACTTTCCGGACTTGTCCATGTTTCCCAGATCACGAACGAGAAGAGAATCAAAACTCCCGCAGAGGTTCTTTCCACAGGCGATAAGGTAAAGGTAAAGGTCATTGCCGTAAAGGATGGAAAGATCAGTCTCAGCATGAAGCAGGCCGAAGAAGCGGCGCCAAAGGAGATCGAAGAGGAAGAGATCGTTATTCCGGTATCAAAGGAAGAAGCTACCACTAATCTTGGATCACTTTTTGCGAATATCAAACTGAATTAAACGAAATGTATACTGCCGCAGACATCAGGAATCTTCGGAAAATATCCATTACAATATTTTGTAAGGTATTTATGTCCGGTTCCTTATCGTTTTGCGGCAGTATGATTTATGGTTCCAAAGTCATTGAGACAGACCACCAGGATGAAAAGATTACTGTCTGAAGGAGAAAGGGATGAAAAAACAGGAAATCATCTATGTGATAGGACATAAGAACCCGGATACGGATTCCATCTGTTCTGCGATCGCCTATGCGGATATCAAAAACAGAACATCACAGAGCAATGTAAAATATATTCCCATGAGAGCCGGCCATATCAATGAGGAAACAGAGTTTGTCCTGAAATATTTTGATGTACAGGCTCCGGGATATCTTCCGAATATCGGAACGCAGGTAAAGGATATGGAAATCCGGGAAAATCCGGAAACGGATAAAAGCATGTCGCTGAAAAGTGCCTGGGATCTGATGAATAAAAGAGAAATCGTTTCTCTTCCTGTATGTGATAAGGATGGCGTGCTGGAAGGGCTTATTACGGTGGGGGATATTGCCCGGACCTATATGGATACCATGGATACCAGCCTTCTTTCCAGAGCGAGAACGCAGTACAGAAGGATCGCGGAAACCCTGGAGGGTAAAGTAATTGAAGGAAATGAACATGGGTATTTTGTAGAAGGAAAAGTAATCGTAGGAACTACAGATCCGGATATCCTGCGGCAGTATATGAAGGAAAATGATATGGTGATCATGGGAAACCGGGAGGAGGACCACCTGGCAGCGATCAGTCAGAATGTGAGCTGCATTATTGTCGGCCTGAATATTCAGGTTTCAGAGAAGGTCATTTCTCTCGCCCATGAAAAGAATATCGTGATCATCCAGTCGCCTCATGATACCTTTACCATTGCAAGAGAAATCAATCAGAGTATTCCTGTAAGCTTTGTGATGAAATCCGATGACCTGATTACTTTTTCTACGGACGATTATACGGACGATATCCAGGATATCATGGCAAAGACCAGGCACAGAGCTTTTCCTGTGGTTAACAAGAAAGGAAAATGCATCGGAACGATCTCCAGAAGAAATTTCCTGGGTATGCGAAAGAAGAAAGCCATTCTGGTGGATCATAATGAGAAGGACCAGGCTGTGGATAATATCGAGAAGGCAGAGATTATGGAGATTATAGATCACCATAAGCTGGGATCTATGGAGACTATGAAGCCTATTTCCTTCCGGAATCAGCCGGTGGGATGTACAGGTACCATCATGTATGAGATCTACGGAGATCAGAAACTGGAAATCTCTCCGAAGATCGCCGGACTTCTCTGCGCGGCCATCATTTCCGATACTCTGATGTTCCGGTCTCCTACCTGTACACTGCAGGATAAGATGGCAGCCGGTGCCCTTGCCCTGATATCCGGGATCGATATCAATACCTTTGCAAAGGAAATGTTCAAAGCCGGAAGCAACCTGAAGGACAAGACGCCGGATCAGATTTTCTATCAGGATTATAAAAAATTCATCGCAGAGGGAGATATCACCTTCGGAGTCGGGCAGATCAGTTCCATGGATAAGGAAGAGCTGAGCATGATCAAAGAGAAGCTCCAGCCGTTCCTGGTCAGTGAATGCGGCCGTCATGATATCGATAAGGTATACTTTATGCTGACGGATATTCTGGATGAATCCACAGAGCTTCTCTATTACGGAAAAGACAGTGAAGAGCTTGCCGAGACAGCTTTCCATATCAGGCCGGAAAATGGTTCGTTCATGCTTCCGGGCGTGGTATCCAGAAAGAAACAGCTGATTCCTGCGATGATAGAGGCCGCCAATATCATGCAGAACGGGGAATTCTGATGTATTCTGAGAAAAAAAGAGTTCCTGCTTCCGGGGCAGGCAGAAAAAGGAAGACTTCTTCAAAATCTGCATCAGATCAGTTAACGAAGAAACAGGCCGGCATTTCCTCAAAGAAGAAGGCGCTTTCAGGGAAAAAGCAGAAATGGAAACCCGGAAATATGCTTTATCCGCTGCCTGCGGTGCTGGTTTCGGTAACAGACGGAGAAGGCCGGGACAATGTTTTTACAGTAGCCTGGACGGGTACTGTATGTACCAGTCCGCCCATGGTATATATTTCTGTCAGGCCTTCCCGTTATTCCTTCGAAATGATCCGGAAGACGAAGGAATTTGTATTGAACCTGACAACGGAGGAGCTTGGTTTTGCCGCAGATTTCTGCGGGGTCAGATCCGGCAGGGATGTGGATAAGTTCGAAATCCTTGGTCTTACAAAGGACAGGGCGGAGTTTGTGAAAGCCCCGCTGATCCGGGAATCTCCGGTATCCATCGAATGCCGGGTGACGGAAGAAAAGGAACTGGGATCTCATACCATGTTCCTGGCAGAGGTTCTTTCTGTTCATGTTGATGAAAATCTGATAGATGAAAATGGGAAATTTCATCTCAATGATGCGGGAATGCTGGCTTACTCCCATGGAGAGTACATGACTTTTGAGAAAAAAACAGGTACTTTCGGATATAGTGTAAAAAAAAGACAAAATTCATAAAGTTTCGGAATACACCTGCATTTTCTGTCATGCTTGACCAATAACGGGTTTTTTGATATAATCTAAAAATATGAAAATATCAGAAGGGGGATATTTTCGGTTTTTTAACTGCAGGTACATTTTCAAAGGGGTGCAGCCGGTTTTTTTGATGAATACATCAGCTGTGGGAAAATGTGCAGATATAAAGAGGGAGAGCAAATAATAGAGGTGTTATTATGGAACAATATATAATAAAAGGCGGTAGTCCTCTGGTTGGGGAAGTCGATATTGCGGGAGCAAAGAATGCTGCTCTGGCGATTCTTGCAGCTGCGATCATGACAGATGAAACAATTCTGATCGAGAATCTCCCCGATGTACGGGATATCAATGTACTTCTGGAAGCTATTGCCGGGATCGGCGCTATGGTAGACAGGGTAAACAGGTCTACAGTAAAGATTAACGGTTCTACCATCGGCGGAATCAGCGTTGATTATGAATATATCAAAAAAATCCGGGCTTCCTATTATCTTCTCGGAGCTCTTCTTGGAAAGTATAAGCATGCAGAAGTACCGCTTCCGGGAGGCTGCAATATCGGAAGCAGGCCTATTGACCAGCATCTGAAGGGTTTTCGTGCTCTTGGCGCAAAGGTGGATATTCTTCATGGAGCCATTATCGCAAAGGCAGAAAATCTTCATGGAAGCCATATCTTCATGGATGTGGTTTCGGTAGGTGCGACGATCAATATCATGATGGCAGCATCTCTGGCGCCGGGACGTACAATTATTGAAAACGCGGCGAAGGAGCCTCATGTGGTAGATGTGGCAAACTTCCTGAACAGCATGGGCGCCAATATCAAGGGAGCCGGTACAGATGTGATCCGCATCAAAGGAGTGGAAAAGCTTCACAGAACGGAGTACTCCATTATTCCGGACCAGATCGAGGCAGGAACCTTTATGTTTGCCGCTGCAGCCACAGGCGGAGATATCACAGTCCGCAATGTGATTCCAAAGCATCTGGAAGCCACCACGGCGAAGCTTCTGGAAATCGGCTGCGAGGTAGAGGAATTTGATGATGCTGTCCGGGTCCGTGCCGGAAGAGTGCTGAATCATACAAATGTAAAAACTCTTCCCTATCCCGGATATCCTACAGATATGCAGCCGCAGATCACAGTTGCGCTTTCTCTGGCAAGGGGAAGCAGTATCGTTACGGAAAGTATATTTGAAAACCGCTTTAAATATGTGGATGAACTGGTCCGTATGGGCGCCAATATCAAGGTAGAAGGAAATTCCGCCATTGTGGAAGGCGTGGACAGGCTGATGGGCGCAAGGGTCAGCGCGCCGGATCTGCGGGCAGGTGCCGCTCTGGTGATTGCAGGTCTTGCGGCTGAAGGGATCACCATAGTGGATGATATCCATTATATTCAGCGAGGATATGAGGATTTTGAAGGGAAATTAAGAAGTCTGGGAGCAGAGATCGAAAAAGTATCGTCGGAAAAGGAAATCCAGAAATTCAGACTGAAAGTCAGCTGAAGATCCTGTAATAAATCCGGATCGATCCAGAAATAACTGTCCCGGATTCCTTGTCTTTTTGTCCGATAGCACACAGCAAAAATCATTTACATAGTAAGGTTCTTCTGCAGCTGGTTACAGGCCGTTCTGCAGAAGAACCTTTTTTCATTTCATTTTCAATTCTGTCAAAGCGCTGCTTCTCAAAGTTTTTTAAGGAAACGCTGATTAAGCGTTTCCTTCGCGAAATCCGCAGGCACGAAGTGCCCTTCCTATGCGGATTTCTGCGATCATCTTTTAAGGAAACACTGATTAATCAGTGTTTCCTTAATCAATTCTGGTAAGGAACAGGCAGTCCATGTTTTTGTCCCATTTGTAGGTGATGTTTCCTGCGCCGCTGCTGTGCATGAGGGGAAAAAGCTCCGTAAACCGTTCGTCGGCGTTGTCCAGCTGGAAATAGATTTCCGCGCAGGATACGCTGTGATAGAAAATGTCGTCCACGACCGGCTGAAAATCTGTATCAGCAGAAATGATATATTCAGGTCTGGGCCGCCAGGTGAGGTCCGTAGTCTGTGCAAGGGGAGCTGTCATGGAATGATTCCAGTAATGGGTCTTTCCGATTCTGTCTTCTCCGGAAAGAAACCAGCGGTAGGAGGGACAATCCGGCGCATCCTCCTGATCGTCCCAGGTAACATCTACGGCGTACCAGAGATCATTGATCTTTACCAGATTCCACATGTGTGTCTCATCGGAAAGCTGCTCTGTACTCTCTTCTTTTTTTATCTCATTCTGTATATTTTCGGAAACCTGTGCAGAGGGATCCTGCAGAGTACTGGAAAATGTATTTCCATGCTGGTACCGGACGTGAAGCCCCGAGAGAGTCGCCGCCAGATAGAAAGCATCGGAATATCCGTCACAGTTCGCTTTTCCGTCCAGAAGAGCTCCGACTGCTCCGTCGTCATCGTCGGAATAGTCATTTTTGTAATAGGAGATCCTGCTGCACAGTTCGTCGTGGATGAATCTGGCCTTCTGAGACGGATCTGCGAAATTTGCTCTTTCGGCAATGTCCAGAGCGGACAGAAAGGTTTCCTTCATTCTTCCCTCCAGAGAATCCGTCTTCTTGTCCCGGATTGCATGCAGAATAACTGTTCCTGGATAATATACCAGATCTTTCAGGGTAATGATGCTGGTGGTATCAGAATATTGATAATAATAATGAAGAACGCCGTACAGATCCATCAGATCCGCAATATAATACATCTGCTGTTTATCCGGAAACTCCGTTCCGTAAAGCAGCGTCCGGTAGACCTCCTTTGTACAGAAGAGGTAAATGGTCTGATCCTCTCTTTCAGTGCATTCCTGAAGATAGGCGGCCGCCTCTGAAATGGTGGTGATCTGACGGACATCGGAAGCGATTTCTGCCTGAAGATATCCTATGATACAAAGGGAATCATAGGAGGTTCTGTAGCTGTAGGAAAAAATCCCCGCTTTTTTCTGAATTTCATTCAGGAGCGAATATTTTCTGCTGCTGACCTTTTTGTACAGAACAGAAGGCAGCACAAGGTCGAAATCGGTAATCCCTTCGGCTCCCATCTGGCGGATGACATTGACCATATCATCCTCTGAATCACAGAGAATTCTGGGAATATCCACAAAGCTGATCCCGGAATAGTGAATGATCCCGGATTTATCCCTGGAGGTCCATTTGTAGGTATCCAGCTGAGAAAGCGCCTGCATCTGATTAAGCTCTTCAAAATCATTTTCCATCAGCTGGGCAAAAAAGGAAGGGTCTGCCACAATGGCAAATTCGGAAAGCTTTTCTTTGTGGTATTCGGAAAAGGCCTTCAGAAATTCTGTTCCGTCCTCTACATAGGTATAGGGAACGGAAAAGGGCGTCACCTTTTCTGCATAGATGATTTTGTATACAGAGCTTCCGGAATATTCCATTTCCTCTATTCCCGCTTTCGCAGCCATATGCCAGAGATGAGAATCTGTAAAAAGTACCTGATACACATCTTCGGAGCACACGAGATTGAAGCTGGTACATTTATCCTTCACGAAGGCCGCAATGGCTTCCTCCGCGACGGAGAGATCGGGACAGGAAGCGGACGGGATATCCGTGTAGGTGACAGCAGTATACATCAGTCTGCCGTCCTGATAATAGTTTAATTCTCTGTCTGAAATCCGGGAAAGGACCTCTGTCTGCAGAAGAAGGAGAAAATCCTTCTGTTTCAGCTCCTCGAACAGGTCGCTGCTGCAGGAAATGTTAAAGCTTTCCAGTTTTTGTTCCCTGCAGGAACCAAGGTAAGCTTCGAGTTCCTCCAGGGTATTGCATTTTTCATATTTTTTCGAGGCAGCTTCTGCGTCTGTTCCTGAAAGAAGCAGGAAAACGCAGAACAGGAAAAAGATCCGAATTAATCTGAATGCTTTCATTTTTAGGTCATTCTGATCACAAAGGCAGGTATGGGAGGATTGTTTGGTCTGTTATAGTATTGGGTAAGCAGGACAAGGTATTTTCTGCTGTCCAGTTCCTTCAGCCAGGAAAGGACGGCATCCTTTTCTTCAAAGCCGGTGTCCCCTCCGCTGTAAATGCAGATACTCAGGATCCCGTTTTTTTTGAGGAGCAGAAGGCTGTCGGAAAGCCCTTTCAGGGTCGATTCCTTTTTCGTGGAAAAGCTGTGGTCTCCTCCCGGGAGATATCCCAGGTTGAACATGATACAGGCAGCGCCTTCCGGAAAGCCGGGAATACGGCTGCCGTTCACACGGGCAAGGAGGTTTTCGTGGCTGTCCTGTACCAGTAAAAAGGAGTATCCCGGACAATTCTGCTCCAGTCTTTTCCGGGTGTGCAAAACAGCGGATTCCTGAAGATCGAGACCAAGAACGAAACCTTCTGGTCCTGCGGCATGGCACAGAAATTCGGTATCATATCCATTCCCAACAGTGGCGTCGATACAGAAATCCCCTTTTTGAATATGGGAAAGTACCATGTTATGGCAAAAATCTGTAATCTGATAGGTTTTCATAAATTTCTGGCTGCAGATCCGGGGACCCTTAAAGATCCTCCTCCCGGCAGAGTTCTTCATATTCGTCGGCGATGGCCTGTGCCTCTTCTTCGGATTCAATTTCGCCGAGAATGACTTCATCACCGTCCTCCTGATAGCGGAAGAACATGACTTCACTGTCATCTACGATATCGTTGTCGATGATGGGAGAAAGAGCAACATAGTCTTCTCCCTCCACCTCGAAAACGCTGCAGATGGCATAATCCTTCTCTGCGCCGTCCTCCTCCAGAGTGATTACATCCAGTTCGACTTCTTCCATTTCTTCATTGCTGTTTCCCATATTGCTTTTTTCCTCCTGATTATTGTTCTGTGAGTACGTTATTTCTTCATCCAGGACATAGTCCATGCAGGTTCTGAGCTTTGTATAAGGCCGGACCATGCTGTCTGCGACAGCGACATGAGCAGGATGATGGGCATAGCCCTTCAGAGCCTCTTCACTCTCCAGAACAGCGTCCAGCATGACGTCCACGTTGGAAGTAGGGAGATATTCTGTCTGTACGTGTACGGATCTCAGTCCCGGTACCTTTCCCGGAAGACTTTCCAGCCCTTCCTTGATCCCCTGCCGGATCTTTTTTTTCTCTTCCTCTGAATATTCATCTTTCAGCTGCCAAAGGATAATATGCTTTACCATATCTGACCTCCTTCTGGTCGTATGTTTTTGTGTTGAAGATCATTTATTTCATTCCCTATGATATCATATAAATGGAAAGCTGTGGGATATATTTTTATTCCCGCGCCTAAAGATACAGTCACGGTCTCACCCGTCAGCTATTCATCCATGGGTTTGCTTGACGGGAGGAGAAAAGTCCAGTATATTTGTATTGTCGGAAATGGAAAACAACCTTGTTTCCGGAAAAATGGAGGGTAATGCGGAAGAATGGATAAAAGAAACAAAAGGATACTGATGAGTGTATTCGGGGTGGTGATCGCCGGAATCAGTGTGGGAATCTTCAAAAGGGCTGCATTGGGCGTAGATCCGTTCCAGTCTCTGATGAGTGGATTGAACGCGGTGATTCCCATCAGCTTCGGAACCTTATATGTGATCGTAAATGTTCTGCTGTTGTTGTTTTCTGTCCTTATGGACAGGCATAAAATCGGAATTGCCACGGTGATCAATCTGTTTTTTCTGGGATATATCGCCGAGTACAGCCTGAAATTTTTTACCAGACTGGTTCCGGAGCCGGGTTTTGCGGTACGACTTGTTCTCCTGGCAGCAGGAGTGGTGATCATGTGTGTCGCTTCTGCCTTTTATTTTACGGCGGATATGGGTGTCTCTACCTACGATGCGGTTGCCCTGGTCTGGTCCGAAAAGCAGAAAAAGATTCCTTTCCGGTACTGCAGGATCATCTGTGATCTTGTCTGTGTGGGGCTGGGAGTTGTGCTTTGTTTATCTGCAGGCTTCAGCTGGTCTCAGGTGGGGGAAGCCGTCGGAATCGGTACCATCATCACAGCTTTCTTTATGGGACCTCTGATCGAGTTTTTTAATATACATGTGGCAAAACCGTTTCTGGAAAAAAACTGATTCCTTTGAAAAAGGGCGCAGGGAAGATATTTCCGGAAAAGAAGCCTGCAGGGAAGTTCAGGATTGGACAGTTATTTATGGACAGTTCCTTACTGTGGATTCTTGAAAAATAAAAGGAGGAAAGGCATATGAAACTGCAGATCAGAAATATCCGTCATCTTGTTACCTGCGACGACAGGGACAGTATTCTGGAGAATGTACATGTAATGATGGAAGACGGTGTGATCACCGCAATCGACAGGGAAGAGAAAGATGCTGATGAAATCCTGGACGCCAGTCATATGGCCATGTACCCCGGGCTGATCAATACCCATCATCATCTGTACCAGATCTTCAGCAGAAATCTTCCTGCTGTCCAGAATATGGAGCTCTTTCCCTGGCTGAAGTATCTGTATGAAATATGGAAAAATCTGGATGAAGAGGTCGTGTATTACAGCTCCCTGACAGGAATGGGAGAACTGCTCCTTTCAGGCTGTACGACCTGTCTTGACCATCATTATGTGTTTCCGAAGGGACATGGGATGGATCTGCTGGACGCGCAGTTCGCCGCGGCAGATCAGCTGGGAATGCGTTTTTATGCCACCAGAGGCAGTATGGATCTTTCTGTAAAGGACGGAGGGCTTCCGCCGGACAGTGTGGTGCAGACCATCGACGAGATCATGAAGGATTCAGAGGAAGCGGTGCAGAAGTATCATGATCCAGGAAAGTATTCCATGCACAATGTGGCTCTCGCTCCCTGTTCTCCTTTCAGTGTGAGCGGGGATCTGCTGCGGGAATCTGCAGTGCTGGCAAGAAAGCTGGGCGTCCGGCTTCATACTCATCTTGCGGAGACAAAGGATGAAGAAAATTATACACTGGAGAGGTTTGGCATGCGCCCCCTTCAGTATATGGAAAGTCTTGGATGGACAGGTCCGGATGTATGGTATGCCCATGGGATCCATTTCACAGAGGATGAACTGGATTATCTGGCAAAAACCGGGACCGGTGTGGCTCATTGCCCGATTTCCAATATGAAGCTTTCGTCGGGAATCGCGAAGATCCCGGAAATGCTGAAAAAAGGCGTACCGGTGGGACTTGCCGTGGATGGTTCTGCCAGCAACGACGGCTCCAGTATGCTGGAGGAGGTACGGGTGGCTTTCCTTCTTCATCGCCTGAATTCCAGCAACAGCGCGCCTTCCGGATATGATATCCTGAAGATTGCTTCCAGAGGCAGCGCAAAAATCCTGGGAAGAGAAGCTCTGGGACAGATCAGCGCAGGCATGGCTGCCGATGCTTTTCTGGTGAGGGAAAACAGGCTGTCTCTGACCGGCGCCATGGAGGACCCGGGCTCTGTCTTCGGTACCGTCGGACTTCGGGGAAATGTGGATTATACCATTGTAAATGGAAAAATCGTGGTGAGAGATGGACATCTGACGGGGATGGATGAGGAAGAAATCTCTTCCAGATCTTCTAAGGTCATAAAAAAGTACAGATAAGGAAAAAGGTTCTCTTTCCGTCTGCTGCCGGAGCGCGGGAAGAGAACTTTTTTTCTGCGGCGCAGGACAAAGCCGGTGAACCTCATGGAAAAAAAAGACAAAAATCAGGCAGGTTTTTACATGGATGTTGGAGGATATGATTGTTAAAATACTGGTATCTGAAGCAAACCAACAGTTTGATTATGAAAGAGGAGAGACAAGATGAAGAAACAGATAGCAGTTCTTATGTGCGGTATTATGGCAGCTTCTCTGGCAGCAGTCCCTGCAGCGGCAGCAGACACCACCATCACGCTCATGGCCAGCCAGGACTGGGTAAAGGATGCAGAAATGGAGCTGGGGCAGAAGTTTGAAGAAGAGACCGGTATTCATGTAGATTATCAGATCATCCCTGCAGATCAGTATCAGGATCTTCTGCTTACCAGACTGAACAGCGGCGAAGGCCCGGATATCTTCGGCGCGCAGTCCGGCTTCGCTCTTGCCACAACCTATAAGGTACAGGAGAATGCGGTAGACCTTTCCGGTGAAAGCTGGATGGATTCCTACAGTGTATTTTCTGCAGAGCAGACCTCTGTTGATGGCGTTAACTACGGTATGACCTATTTTGATACCACAACTGACTACTATATCGTCTATAACAAGAAGCTTTTCGAAGCAGCAGGGATCACGGAGATTCCCACCACCTTCGAGGCATTTGAGGAAGCCTGCGATAAGCTCCTGGAATCCGGCGTTACTCCGATCTATGAGCCGGTAGCGGATGGATGGCATCAGACCATGCTCTGGACAGGAACCGCTCAGGTTCTGGACAAGCTGGATCCCGGCATCATCGACAAGCTGAACAGGAACGAAGCTACCTTCGCAGAGAACGAGAATATGATCAAAGAACTGAATCAGTTGAATGAGCTGGCTCAGAAAGGATACTTCGGAGACAACTACATGAGCGATGAGTTCGCCAGCACAGAGGGATATCTTGCTTCCGGCGAATTTGCAATGGCTACGCTGAAGCCCGGCGCGATCAGCACCATCGTTTCCAGCGACCTGAACACCGAAGGCTATACAGAGGATGATTTCGGACTGTTCCTTCTTCCTCTCCTCGACAATACTTACCTGAACGTGCATCCGGCAGGACCTTCCAGATTCATCTATTCCGGATCTGAGAACATCGACGCCGCCAAGCAGTACCTTGCTTATATCTCCAGCAAGGACAGCATCCAGTACATGATCGACAACGAGACCACCATCGAGAATCTTCCCTTCGATGCAGGCCAGACTCCTGCCTACAGCCAGTCTACCAGAGAATTCCTGGAAAGCTATGATGATGAGCACTCCGGAATGGTCCTTCAGGATGTGGTAACCTACTTCAACGAGCAGTGGATGGATATTTCCGCAAACATCGCTTCCATGTTTATCGGCGACATGACCGCAGAAGAGGTTCTGGAAGCAATCGACGACGGCAGAGCACAGCTTGCAGCAGCAGCCGGCGACGAAGCATGGGCCTGAAACAGATCGTAAAAACAGAAATTCATAGTACAAGATGAAATAGAAAACCGCCCGATGCGGCCGGAATTTCCGGACTGCATCGGGCGGTTTTTGCGGTCTGTTACGGAGTTTCTGATCCGGCATCCTCCTCCAGCTGTTTTCGGAAAGCACTGGGATTCAGACCGGTGGCTTTCCGGAAGGTTTTGCTGAAATGGAACTGGTCGGGGTATCCGACCTTTTCGCCTACGGCGCTGATGGACAGGGAAGGATCCTTTAAAAGCCGTTTGGCCTCGTGGATACGGATATTGGTAAGATATTTGAGGGGAGATTCTCCGGCATAGCGGTTGAACAGTCTGGTGAGATAGGCGGAATGAAAGCCCAGCTTCTCTGCCAGAGAACCGATATCGATATCCTCCATGTAATGCTTCTGCATATACAGGATCGCCTGTTCTACACTGGCCTCCGCGCTGAGGGATCCTGAAGCTTCTTTCTCCTCCGAGGTCAGCTCGAAGCTGTCTTTCAGACGCAGAAGAGCCCTGTTCAGTACAGTTTCCAGCGCTTCAGGGTCTACAGGCTTTAACAGATAGTCGAAGACGCCGTTCCGCAGTGCCTCCTGGGCGTAGGAAAAATCTGCATAGCCCGTGAGGACGATGGTCAGGATATCCGGGTACAGCTCATGGATCTTCCGGGAAAGTACAAGGCCGTCCATCTCCGGCATCCGGATATCCGTGAATACCAGCTGGATATCTTTTTCCTTCAGGAGCTTCAGGGCCTCCTGCCCGTCAGAGGCTTCTGCCTCTACTCTGAAATCACTTTCCAGCTCCTGGATCCTCCGGATCATGGTCTGACGGAGATAATATTCGTCATCCACCAGAAGGATGTGCAGAGATTTCATTTTTCTCATATAAATGTCCTCCTATCGTGACAAAGGCACCACCCTCCGGCAGGTTTCCGAAATCAAAGAGGAAAGGAACCCCGTCCAGCAGATAAAGCCGGATAAAAATATTCAGGATTCCCATTCCCTGAATCTTCAGGCTGGGAAGTATGCCGTTCTGCAAAATGCCGTCCATCTGCTTTCTGAGGTTTTCCTCCACTTTTGCGTCGAATCCCGGTCCGTCATCTTTTACCTGAATATACCAGCGGTATTCTTCCACATGACCGGTGATACGGATGTGCCAGGGCGGGGCTTTTGTGGTGACAGCCTTGATGGCGTTTTCTACGAGAAGCTGGATACAGAGCTTTGGAATCATGACATCCAGCATGGAATCGTCTACCTCGAAATGATACTGCAGCTGCTCTCCGTAACGCATCCTGATGCATTCCAGATACTGGCTGGAGATTTCCAGTTCCTCCTCCAGGCTGATGCGCATCTCCTTGTTGGAGGAAATATAGCGGATAATATCTGTGATCTCCTGGCACATCCGGGCTACAGGCTCTGTAAGGCCTTCCTCTGCCATCTCCGCGATGGTGGACAGGGAGTTGTAGAGAAAGTGAGGATTCATCTGGGACTGGAGAGCAAGCATCTGGGCCTGGACCTCCTGTTCCTTCAGGATCATCAGGGTATCTGTGGCTGCCTTCCGGGAGCGGATATTTTCATTCAGAGAGGATTTCAGCTTATCGATCTCCCGGATATTGGTATCCTCCATCTCCAGAGTCTGGAATTTCTCTTTTTCGTCATTTTCCAGAAAATGGTAGATATGTCGGATGGGAGTGCTGAATTTCCGGGCCAGGAGGGCGGAAATCAGAAGGCAGAGAAAAAACAGGACCAGGAAGATCCCAAGGATCCAGATCATGGAGCGGTATACCGGGGCCAGAAATTCCCGGTGAGAGACGGCCATGACGACGGTCAGGTGATTTTCCTCTGACCGGGAGATCCGGATATGCTCCTTTTCTCCGGAAAGGGTGTTGACTATTTCTGTCTCTCCCTGAGAAATGTAGTCATAGTAGGAAAACATTCCGGAATCCTGGTCTTTTGGGGGAAAGATCTGTTCTCCCAGCGAGTCGTAGATGACAATGGTGGGATGATAGGTGCTTTCCGGCTGGAGAGCAAGGTGGAACACATCATCGTAAAATTTCACCACCTCTACGATTCCCATAGGCTTATGGATATTGTCATAGAAAATCCGGCAGAGAGAAAAATAATCCCGGGAGGAGGACTGCGTCTGTCCGGGATAAAGCTCCTGATGCGGCTGGGTAAGGATCTGCCTGCCGGAAGCCAGCATTGCTGCCTCATACCAGGGCTGGTCCCTGACCGATCCCGGAAGTTCTCCGTTGTAGCCGCCGACGCCGTAGCCTCCCTGGTCCATATTGTAGATATTCAGCTGCCGGATCGAAAAATCGAAGCCTTTGGCCGTGATCAGAGCATCTACCAGCTCCCGCCGGTGGATATTCCGCTGATAGCCGGAAATATCCGGAGCTTCATAGGCAGAAAAGGCGTCCTTCATGGCAGTGGAGCTGATGGCATTCAGGGAGATCATATTCATCTGGTTGATCTGCTGCTCTATGCTGTCGGCCACAGCCATACAGGTATGGGAAAGGTTCTCGATGGTATTGTTTTTCAGGGTCCGGTACTGGATGACAGAGAACACGGTAGAGGTAAGCAGCAGAAGGATCGCGGAAATCAGGAAAAAATACGAGGAAAGGATCTGCTGGATATCCCGCTTTTCGGATTTCAGATGGATGAGCCTGTGAGCCATAGGAATTCCTTCTTTCAGGTTACTTCGTCGTTTGCTGTGGATTTCATATAACGATTATATCAGAATGTCTGAAAAGCGTAAATCTTGGACAAGGAAAAAAAAGACATAAATTGGACAAATGGTTGCATGGTTTACAGGACGCGTTTTTTATAAAATAGTCCTTAAGAAACGACGAAAAAGAAAACGAAACGGAGGAGTACACAGTGAATAAAGCAAAAGTTTATCCCTGGTATTTTGCCATAGGTGCGGTGATCTTTTATACTGTTTTCAGCGTCATACCGGGACTGGTAGGTATCGGATATTCCTTTACCGACTGGTCTGCCTATTCAAAAGAGCTGCATTTTGTGGGTCTGGCGAATTTTAAGGAAGTATTTATGGGAAAGGGTGATTACCTGAGATATATCACCAATACCCTGCTCTTTACCTTTGTGACGACAGTGATGAAGACGGGACTTGGTCTTCTCTTTGCCGTAGCCCTGAGCAGGGGCATCAAGTTTATGAATTTCCACAGAGGCATCCTCTATATGCCTTCCGTACTTCCGATCCTGGTGACTGGTCTTACCTTTACCTCGATCCTGAACCCGAAGCTTGGATTTCTGAACAGCTTTCTCCGGAGCATCGGCCTTGGAGGGCTGGCGCAGAAATGGCTGGTAGATCCGAAAATAGCCTTCGGTTCCGTCATGGCGGTTGATATCTGGAGAGGAACCGGTTATATCATGACCATGCTCATCGTCGGGATCCTGGCGATTCCGAGAGACTATTATGAAGCCGTGGCGGTGGATGGCGCCAACGGCTGGCAGAGATTCTGGTATATCACTCTGCCCATGCTGCGCCAGACACTGGCGGTGACCATCGTTCTGAACGTGATCTACGGCCTGAAGGTCTTCGATATCATTTACGCCCTGACAAACGGCGGTCCGGGGCACAGGACAGAGGTTCTCTATACAGCGGTTTTCAAGATGATGTCAAAGGGTCTGTATGCGGCAGGAACTACCATCAGTTCCGTCCTGTTTATCTTTATGCTGATCATCGGTTACTTCCTGGTGAAAATCCTGACGAAAGATGAGGTGGTAGAGTAATGGTTTCCACAAAGAAGAATAAAACACTGCAGATCATTCTGAAAAATCTCCTGGCCTGGTGCGCATCTCTGATGGTGATCGTACCCCTGGTGCTGATCGTCCTGAACGCCTTCAAGAGCGACGGGGAAGCTCTTACCATGACCATGGCCCTGCCGAAAACCTGGAATTTCTCCAATTTCCAGACGGTCATTGAAAAAGGAAAGCTTTTGCGGAGCTTTCTGAATTCCCTTCTCTACGCCGGCGTCGCTACTGTCGTGACGGTTACGCTGGGAAGCATGGCAGCCTATGTTTTTTCCAGGAGAAGGACCAGGAAATTCGGCGCTCTGTATATGTATGTGGTACTGGGAATGGTAATTCCGGTAAACTATGTCACCCTGACGAAGGTCATGCAGCTGACACATTTAAATAACAGCGCTCTGGGTATCATCCTTCTGTATACCGCGCTTCAGACTCCCTTTACCGTATTCCTGATCTACGGCTTTGTTTCCAAGGTGCCGGTGGATCTGGACGAGGCGGCTTACCTGGATGGCTGTACGCCCGGAAAGCTGTATTTCAGGATCGTCTTTCCGATGCTGAAGCCGGCCGTAATTACAGCAGGTGTCCTGTGTTTTCTGAATACCTGGAATGAATTTATCATGCCGCTGTATTTCCTGAACTCTTCGGAAAAATGGCCCATGACGCTGGCAATCTACAATTTCTTCGGTCAGTATGAGATGAGCTGGAACCTGATCTGCGCGGATGTGATCCTGACATGTCTGCCGGTCATCATCCTGTATGTGACCTGCCAGAGATATATCATCGGCGGACAGGTCGAGGGCGCCGTGAAGGGCTGATGAGACCTGACATCATCGGATCAATGAGGAAAGGAATCAGAGGAATATTCCAGGCATGATCGATGAAGAAGATAATGAAATGATTTTTTGATGGAAGGAGTCCGGAACCGGTCCGGAATACAGGGCAGAGCCGGATAAACGGCAGCACAGAAACTGTATTCCGGAAGGGATCCTTAAGCTTGGGAATCATGGCAATCGTGAAATATGCAGTATCTGCGGATAAAAGATCTGTGGCGGCAGAGACCGGAGAGGGGACACTGATCCTTTGCGGGATAGAAGAAAATATTCTCCGCTGTGTATACACCACAGAAAAATTTAAAGAAGAAGCTTTTCCATCGGAAGCCTTTGCCCTGACGGAAAAGGAATCCCTGATGGAGCTCGACCGGGAGAAGAAAGCCATTCTTACGGTAGAAGAGTTCGATAATGCACTTTCGGTGGAAACAGAGCGCCTGACCCTGTATATAGACCGCATGACAGGCAGGTTCTCCTGGAGTGAAAAGGAAACAGGCCGTATTCTTCTGGAGGAGGGGTATAAGGAGCTTCAGAAGATACCGGTATATGCATACTCTACCGGAGGAGAGGAGCCAAAGATCCGGCGGGTCCGCACGGTGGACGGGGACCGGAATTTTGTGGAAAATCTGAAACCTGTTCTGGACCATGAGGCTTACAGGGCAAAGCTGTGGTTCCAGTTTCAGGAGGGTGAAAAGATCCATGGACTTGGGCAGGGGGAGGACGGTATCTACAATCACAGGAATCATACAGAGTACCTGTATCAGCACAATATGCGGATTCCGGCGCCGGTGCTCCTTTCTGACCAGGGTTATGGAATCCTGGCGGACTGTCCGGGTCTGATGACCTTTTCGGATGACGGAGCCAGGTCCTTCCTCTGCCTGGATACGGTACCGAAGCTGGATTATTATTTTATCGCGGGAAAGGATGCGGAGGAGATCATCCGGGGCTTCCGGCGGCTTACGGGGAAGGCGGCCATGCTTCCGAAATGGGCCTTTGGTTACATACAGTCTAAGGAGAGATATGAGACACAGGAGGAGATTCTTTCTGTGGCAGAGGAATACCGCAGACGGGGCGTAGGCCTTGACTGCATTGTACAGGACTGGAAAACCTGGCAGGGAGACGACTGGGGACAGAAAACGGTGGATAAGGAACGTTATCCGGATCTTCCGGGGATGAATGAGAAGCTGCACAGGATGCATGTCCATTCCATGGTCTCCATCTGGCCGAATATGAATTATGATACTCCGGACTGCCGGGAAATGCAGAAGAATGGATTTCTTCTTCTGGACCTTGCGACCTACAACGCCTTTATCCCCGAGGCCAGAAGACTTTACTGGGAGCAGGCATCCCGGGAGCTGTTTGCCCGCAGCCATGACGATGACGGGAAAGAAAAGACACAGGGCGGCTTCGATTCCTGGTGGTGCGATTCTACAGAGCCTTTTTCCGGTCCCGACTGGGGAGGAGAGAAAAAAAGGCCCGAGGAGGAGAGATTCTCCCTGGTGGGAGAGGAACATAAGAAATTTCTGGGAGCCGAAAGGGCAAATCTGTATGCCCTGGCTCACGCAAAGGGAATATATGAAAACCAGAGAAGGACAGATTCCGGAAAAAGGGTGCTGAACCTGACCAGGTCCGGCTATCCGGGGATCCAGAAATACGGCACCATGCTCTGGTCCGGAGATATTACCGCCACCTGGGGGACAATGCGGCGGCAGATCACCGAAGGGCTGAATATGGCCATGTCCGGATTTCCCTACTGGACACTGGATATCGGAGGTTTCTTCACGGTAAAGGAAAAATGGCAGAACCGCGGGTGCGGCTGCAATACGGATCCCGCTCCGAAATGGTTCTGGCAGGGAGATTATGAGGACGGTACGGCCGATCTGGGATACCGGGAACTGTATACCCGGTGGATCGAATTTGGTGTGTTCCTTCCCATGTTCCGTTCCCATGGAACCGATACTCCCAGGGAAATCTGGAATTTCGGGAAGGAAGGAGAGCCCTTCTATGAGGCAATCAAGAGGGCTATCGCCCTTCGTTACCGGCTGATGCCCTATATTTATTCTCTGGCAGGTCATGTCCGTCTATTTGATACGGTGATGATGAGAAGTCTGCTTTTCGATTTTCCGGAAGACAGCAAGGCTGCTGAAATGGACAGTGAGTATATGTTCGGGAAAGATCTGCTGATCTGTCCTGTAACCGAGCCGATGTATTATGAAAAGGGCAGCAGAAGGATCGACAGAGAAAAGACCTGGAAATGTTATCTTCCGGAGGGAACAGAATGGTACGAATTTGTCCCGTTTCCGGAGGAGGACAATGAAGGAAGATGGAAGAGTGATGCCGGGCCGTCCGGAAAATATGCGGGCGGGCAGGAAATCCTGGCATCTGCGGAGCTTTCCCATATCCCGGTATTTGCCCGGGCGGGAGCGATCCTTTGTATGGAAGCCGGTCTTACCTATGCGGATGAAGCGTCAGCAGCCCCGATGGAGATCCATATATATCCCGGTTCAGACGGAGAATTTCTGTATTATGAGGACGATGGAGACGGTTATGGTTATGAAAAGGGCCGCTATAACGTGATCCGGATGGAGTACAGGGACGATACCAGGACTTTCACCATCGGGCCATCAGAGAACAAAGTAAAGAACGGTCTTAACGGCCGGAGGTGCGCGGCGGTCTGTGAAGGACACAGAGTAGAATTTGTATATGAAGGGAAGCAGCAGGTAATCTCTCTGGACAGACAGACTGATTAGCTGAATAATTCCCGCAGTCAGTTTCATTCGCGAGTATCATTACAGGAGGAGCATGTGTCATGCAATATAAGGACAACTGGGAAGAAACAAAGGAGAAATTCACAAATTACTGGCATCAGAAAAATACCGGACGGCCTCTTATGAGGATCATCGCCAGAAAACCTGAGATCGAAGGCCTTTCCGACGGAAAGCCTCATGAAGGCAGCAATGCGGAGGTCTTCTGCCAGGGACTGTATTATGATCTTCCGGAAGAACTGAAATGGAAGGACATGGAGGATAAATATATGGACGCAGCCAGGGTGGTTGCGAGGTACCGGGATTTCTGCGAGAAGCATCTTTTTCTGGCAGAGGCTTTTCCAAATCTGGAAACCTGCTGGGGACCCGGCTCTGTGGCCGCTTACCTGGGTTCCGAAATCGGCTTCAAGGAGGATACGGTGTGGTTCGAACCCTGTCTGGAGGACTGGGACGAATATCCGGAGCTGAAATTTGACCCGGAAAACAAGTGGTTCAAAAAGCATCTGGAATTTATGAAGAATGTCCGGGAGATCGTGGGGGATGATTTTCATCTTGACATGCCGGATCTGATGGAGAATATCGATGTCCTTTCCTCTCTTCGCGGAGCCCAGGAGCTGATGATGGATACCATTGAGGACCCGGACATGATCAAGGAGCGGGTGGATCAGGTCACCAGGGCTTACTTTGAATTTTATGATCGTTTTTATGATCTGATCAAGGATACAGAAGGCGGAAACTCCTATTCCTGCTTCCAGATCTGGGCGCCCGGAAGGCTTGCAAAGCTTCAGTGCGACGCTTCTGCCATGATCTCTGCCGATTTCTTCCGCGAATTTGTGCTGGATTCTTTAAAGACCCAGACAGAGAAGCTGGATTATGTTCTGTATCATCTGGATGGACCGGGAGCGATCAAGCATCTGGACGCCCTGATGGAAATCGAGGGAATCAACGCCCTTCAGTGGACGCCGGGAGACTCCGGCCCAGACGGAACCTGCCCGGACTGGGACGGGATCTATGATAAGGTCATCGGAGCCGGAAAATCCCTGTGGATCAAGGTCTACAGCGGCGAATTTGAGGACTGGATCCGCAACATGGACCGGATCGTACAGAAATACGGCTCCCACAGTGTCTTCTTCTTCCTGCCGGAGATGTCCTTTGAACAGGCAAAGACCCTGATCGACTATGCAGAGAAGAACTGGAGCGATATTCCGGGAACTTTCCGGAAGTAATTTGGAACACAGAGGGGAACACAGAGGGACGGTCCTTTTGTGTCCTTTGAACACAAAAGGACCGTCCCTCTGTGTTCCAACCATTGCTCGCAAAATAACAGCTGGGAAGGCTTCAGTGATTGACTTTTCTTCTTCATAATGATACTATGCGGATGGTTGAAAGACTATTGCAGAGGAGAGAAGAAAGTGGTTAATAAGAAAAAAAGGATCGT
>JAFOJB010000134.1 GCA_017420455.1 Blautia sp. | reverse complement strand
TGCCGACAGCAACGAATACGCCTGCGCCAGTGCCGACGGTAACGAATACGCCGACGCCTGTACCGACAGACACGCCGACGCCGACTCCGACGGACACACCGACACCGACTCCGACAGATACGCCGACACCGACTCCGACGGACACGCCGACGCCGACCCCGACAGATACGCCGACGCCGACCCCGACGGACACGCCGACACCGACTCCGACGAATACACCGACGCCGACTCCGACAAGTACGCCGAGGCCGACACCGACCCCGACAACACCGCCGAGTACGCCGAACTATAATCCGCCGACCCCGAACATACCGACAGTACCGACAGTACCGCCGGTAACGCCGACGCCGACTCCGCCGGTGGTCACGATCGATGTGCAGAAGGTATGGGTGGATGATGGAAATGTTCACAATACAAGACCTGAAACGATTACGGTCCGCCTGCTGGCGAATGGAGAAGAAGTAAATTCCGCACAGATAACCGGAACAGGCGACGGCTGGTCTTACAGCTTTGGGACACTTCCTGCCGTCGACGCGGCAGGAGGCCGGATTACCTATACGATACGGGAAGATGCCGTAGCGGGGTATCAGACAACGGTAGCAGGTACCACCGTTACCAATACCCTGATCGAGCGGACACCAAGAGAGTACAGGGATTTCACCGGCTCCAAGGTATGGGCGGACGATGGAGATGCCGCAGGTATCCGTCCAAGCTATATTACGGTTCGTCTGTACAGAGATGGAGAGGAAGTAGATTCCAGGACTGTCACTGCTGTCACCGGCTGGGCATATACCTTCCAGAGAGTTCCTCAGGACGACGGCTATGGCCACATTTACAGTTATGAGGTCCGGGAAGACGGCGTAAGCGGCTATTACAGCCAGCTGGAAGACTTCATGTTTGTCAACAGCAGGATTCCGCTGCCGGATGGATATCTGTATGATTATCCGCCGTCAGGTGTACCGGGAATTCCCGGAAATCCCGGAAATCCCACGATCAGGAGGTCAACACGGATCCCGCCGTTCAACGAGCTGACGGAGGAGAGCCTGGAGGATCTTCTCGATCTGTTCGATTACAATACGCCTCTGTTCGGACGTCTTCTGGGAACCGGCGATGTGATGCCGTTCTATCCCTTCATTTTCGGCGGCATTGGTATCGCCGCAGTATTGATACTGATTATTACCGGCAGAAAGAAGGAGAAAGAGGAATAAGATGAAGAAGCACTGGCGTTTGATCCTTGTGATCGTCGCAGTGGTATCCTTTGGAATTGCCCTGTCTTATCCTGTGCTGTACCGTCTGGCAGAAGAGAAGAACAATCATGACCTGGAGGATCTTGCAAAGATCAGAGAGCAGATCCTGAAGGAGGAAGAAAAAACTGCTGTTCCGGAGTCCGGATCTGAATCTTCAGATCCGGACTCCGGGCAGGATGACAAAAACAGGGATTCGCACCCGGAGGCAGCGGCCGGCGGTGAGGAGAAACAGGGAGGTGTTTTTCAGGACTCGGATCTATCTGCCATAGAGAATGCGGATGAGAAAAGCGCTCTTCCTTCCGGAGCACCATCAGAAACGGATGAGGATGAGGAAAGGAAGACCGGAGAGTCTCCCGGAAACGACAGTGATGGAAAAGAGAAAGAAGGGCCGATAAAAGAGGCACAGGACGATCGGGAAGTAAAGGCCGTCTATAAGCTGGAGGACCTGCTGCTGGATTATGTGCCGGGGCTTCAGTGGAAGCAGGTGGTCATTCCCGAATACGAAGGTGCCGATGCACCGGTTCTTCTTTTTAATTATGAAACTGCGGAAAACCGGGACGAAAGAAACAGTCCGCTCCCTTATTCCATGAAGAAAAAGGTCAGAGTAACGAAGGACAAGATCCTTCCGGAACTTCTGCCGATCTATGAGCTGAACAATGATCTGGTAGGCTGGCTTTCGATCGATGGAACAGTAGTGGATTATCCTGTAGTACAGTCCAGGGACAGCGAGTATTACCTGCATCACGATTTTTACGGGGATGAAAACGAAAACGGCCAGATCATTCTGGATACAAACTGTGACCCCTTTACGCCAAGCTATAATCTGGTGATCAGCGGACATCATATGCGGAATAAAAGCATGTTCGGCGGCCTTACAGATTATAAGGATGAAGCATATTATAAGGAACATAGATTTGTCGAGTTCGATACACTGCTGGAGAGAAAATCCTATGTGATCTTCGCAGCTTTTGCTTCTGCAGACTACGATGAATATGAAGAAGGGTTCCGCTATAATGCGGATATCGTCTACAGGATCGACGCAGAACAGTGGCTTGAAAACGTATGGGAAAATTCACTCTATGAAACAGGGATCGATGCAGAGTATGGAGACGAGTTTCTTACTTTGACTACCTGTGACAGGACCAGAAGAAACGATGGACGTTTTGTCCTGGTGTGCAGAAGAATAAGAGAAGGAGAGATGTTCGAATGATGAAACGGATAATTGCATTTGCCTGTGCTGCTTTACTGGGAGTTATGCCGGTAATGCCGGTCCATGCAGCAGAGTGGAAGGAGGGCCTGAGCGCGGCACAGCCCTACTCGGGAGTACCTGCGGTGGATCTGAATCAGACGATGGGATACACAATGCTGTTTCCACGGGCTAAAATGCCTGCCCAGCATTTCTGCGATGTGATCGAGATGTATCTTCCGCGGGAGGATATTGAGAGAGGTGAGGGAAGTATCACCTTATTCGATGAGGACGGAGAGGTTTTCAAGGCAGACTTTACGGATGAAACGGCAGTGGAGATCCGGCCTTTGGAGGAAGTGGAGCTGGAGGGCCTCATGTGGGGCGGCGGAACCTGTGTCAGCCTGCATCTGCCGGTATCCATGACCATTGGAAAAAGCTACTATGTGCATATGGACGAAGGGTGCTTTACCGCTTCCGGCGGACAGGTGCTGAGTCTGGCCATCTCCGGGAACGATGCCTGGGTACCTGTTCTGACAGGAGATTTCGGCGTGAACGCTCTCCGTTACCTGAAAGGAACAGGGGAGGAAGCTGCAGAGGGAACCGCAGAAGAGGATACCCTGAATGGCGAGATCACCACAGCTCCTGTTAAAGGCGATAAAGTGGTCTTTGACCTGCTCCTTGGCGGACCTGCTGTCACGGCTGTTCTTTACAGCGAGAACGGGTCTGTACAGTTCCCGACAATGGAATATAAAGAATCCGGCGAAGTGGCCGGAACGATCATCGGTGACGAGCTGAGCTGGGGCCTTGTGTTCCTGAATGATGCAGGCGATGTGCTGGATCTGCTGGCAGTCAACAGGTAAGGCTCCACCTGAAAAGAACAGATCATTTTACCGGTCTTTTAATTGTAGAAATTTGGAGGATTGTATATGGACATATGCAGGCGGAAATATCGTAGAGATCTGCGGAAGAGTACGATAAAACCGCTGATTCTGTTTGTTCTGTGCATTATCTGCTACTGCTTCACACAGGCCGCTTCTTCCGATGCGGTATGGCCGGAGGCTTCCGGGGAAGCAGTCCTTACGGATGGGAACCTGGTTCTGGATTACAGTCACGCGATGCAGGGATATGTGATGGTCTGCCCGGCAGTTCCTACCGGAAACGCAATGAAGCTGCAGGTAGTTTTCAATGGCATGCAGCTTCTGTATGATCTGAACCCGGGCGGCGGATATATAGTGGTACCACTTCAGCTGGGATCCGGGACGTATGTTTTCAATCTGTTTGAAAATGCGGGAGGATCAAAATATGCCGGCGTCGGAAGGGCAGATCTGACAGTGTATCTTGAAAATGAAAACGCGGCGTTCCTTGTGGCAAATCAGTATGTGGATTACACACGGGAATCGCCTTCTGTGCTGAAATCCGATGAACTGACTGCCGGTATGTCGCAGCAGGATATTTTTGATAAGGTCTGCAGCTTTATCTCCTCAGAGTTTACGTATGATTTTATCAGAGCCGTAAGCATTTCCCCGGGAGCGCTTCCGGAGGTGGATTCCTGTTATCAGAATCGTTCGGGGATCTGTCAGGACCTTTCAGCAGTCATGATCAGTATGCTTCGTGTACAGGGAATCCCGTCTAAACTGATGATCGGGTATGCAGATGGATATTATCATGCCTGGACAGTTTCTGTTGTAAACGGAGAAGAAAGATTCTTTGACCCGACAGTTGCTGTCAATGCACTACAGGCAAGCAGTTATACAACGGAACGGTTTTATTAGAAATCGATGGAAAGAAGATTTTTTAAGGGAGGGACTTCTATGGCCCGCAATAAGAAACAGAAAGTTGATTCCGCAGAAGTTTCCAGTTTCTGCGGTCAGGTTGATCTGATCCTGGAATCAGGAATCCCGTTATATGACGGGATGGAGACAGTAGCGCAAAGTTCCAAGGACAGTCCGTATGCGGATCTGTATCAGTCTGTGTATAAAGAACTGAATGAAACCGGATCGCTGTATGAAGCACTGAAAAAGGATGACAGCTGGCCGGTTTACATGACGGAGCTCACAGGCATCGGAGAACAGACCGGTCAGCTGGAATATGTGATGACGGGACTCTCGGATTATTATGAAAGAGAAAGCAGGATCCGTTCCGCGATCGTAAATGCAGTAACCTATCCTCTTGTGCTTGGCGTCATGCTGGTGCTGATCGTATTGATCATGGTATGGAAGGTGCTGCCTGTATTTCAGCGTGTTCTGAACAGTATGGGCATGGATCTGAATGCTACAGGAAAGGCTCTGATAAACGCAGGGTCCGTTGTTGGATGGGTGATCCTGGTAGTCGTCGGGATCGTGGTCCTTCTGGTGCTGGCGGGTGTGATCATGCTCCAGGGATCTAAGAGAGAAAATATTCTGGAATTTCTCAGAAAAATGTTTCCGCCAATCAGAAAGCTGGACTGGAAGCTGAACGCGTCCAGGGTTGCCAGTGTTCTTTCTATTATGCTTTCCAGCGGTTTTCCGACGCTGGAGGCTTTCCGGATTCTTCCTTCGGTCCTTTCCGACCAGGTTATGACGGAAAGGGTGAAAGAGATCCACAAGAAGCTGGAGGATGGAGAGGGACTGGCGGACGCCATTTCTTCTGCGAAGATCTTCAGCGGCCTGGATGAACGGATGATCCGCATTGGAACTGCGACAGGAAGAGAAGAGAAGGTAATGGGCAAGATCGCGTCCATGTATGAGGAACAGGTAGAAGAAGGAATCGCCCAGCTGGTGGCGATTATAGAGCCGACCCTCATCGCTCTCCTTTCGATCGTAATCGGTGCGATCCTTCTTTCCGTAATGTTCCCGATGATCGGTATTCTTTCCAACGCTTTTTAACGCAAAGGATACAATGTAAGGAGGCGGGAAATAGATGCTGAACCGAAAAGAGATCGTGGTGATCCTGTTGACGGTCGTATTGTTTGTGGGAATGTGGAAGGTTATCGGAGGTGTAGAAGAAAAGGAGCATGACGTTCAGACCCAGATGGTTCAGGAGGCGGTGAAGAACGCTGCTCTTACCTGCTATGCCGTGGAGGGAGCCTATCCACTTCAGCTGGATTACCTGAGAGAGAATTATGGTCTGACCTATGACCAGAACAGGTATCTGGTATCCTACAATGCCTTTGCGTCGAATCTGTTCCCGGAAATTTTTGTAGTTGAGATAGGGGCGGGGGCATCATGAAAAAAAGAAGAGCTGCACAGCAGCATGGAATGCAGGGTGCTTTTGTGTTCGTACTGTTGGGAGTGTTTGCGCTGATGTCTACGCTTCTTGTCCTCTTCGGGGCACAGATGTACAAAGGCACGGTAAACCATTCCGAAATGAATAACGAAAGCCGGGTATTGTCCTCTTATGTACGAAGCATGATCCGGGCGGAGGATGCCATGGATGCTGTCGCCATTGAGGAATATGACGGTGTTGAAACCATTGCCCTGCATGAAACAATTGGGGATATCAAATATGTTACCTGGCTGTATGCCTATGAAGATAGTCTCTATGAACAGTTTACGATGGTCGATCGTCCATTCAGTCCAATAAACGGGACAAAGATCCTTCCTGTAAAGGAATTCTCCCCTAAGCTGGAAAATGGAGTTCTGACAGTAGATATGGTAGATGAATCGGGCAAGGATGTTACGGTAATAACAACGCTTCGATGCGGGAGCCAGGGGCCGCAGCAAACCGCCAGGATGGAGAAAGAAACATGAGAAAGAGAAATCGATCGGACCTGATGCTGGTGGAAATTCTCATCGGGGTATTCTTTTTTATGCTCTCTCTGACAGTGCTGGTACAGGTTTTTGCGAAATCCAGAAATCTTACAGTAAAAGCAGAGGTTGAGACGAAAGCCCTGGCACAGGCACAGAATGTGATAGAAAGTATTTACAATACAGAGGATCCCCTGAAGAATCTGCAGGAAATGGGCTTTTTGAATTCTCATGGTGTGTGGGTGCAGGACCTGCAGAGTTACAGCCTTATGGCCACCATGGAAAATGTACCTGCCGAGGCTGGAACACTCTGGCGGGGTGAGATTAAAGCCTTCTATAATTTAAGAGATCTGGAAAAGGACAGGCAGGAGGCAGAGATGTTGTTTTCTCTTCCCTGCGTATGGTACAGGGGGGTGTAGGGATGCAGAAGACAAGCAAAATATCTTTTGGACCAGGCGCGGCATCCATCATCCTGATCGTAGTGATTCTCTGTATGAGCGTCCTTGGTCTGTTATCGCTTGTAAACTCCCAGAATGATATCCATCTGAGCGAGCGGAGCTCCGATGTGATAGAAGCGGTCTATGAGTTAAACGCCAGAGCGCAGATTTCCCTGTCAGAGCTGGATGCGCTGGTAAAAAGAGCGGAATCCGAAGCGGCAGATGAAAAGGAGTATCTGGAAAAAGTGGCGTCAAACCTTCCGTCGGGAATGACCCTGGAGGAGCAGACCATTTCATGGACAGAGATGGATGAATATCGTTGTCTGGAATGTCAGGTGCTTCTGAATTACAAAGGAGTCCCCCGACTTACATGGATAAACCATCGGATGAGCATTAAAACGGAGGAGTCATGGAACTTAGGGAGTTTCTGAAAAGCGCATATGAGATGAGCGCGTCGGATGTTTTTGTGATTCCAGGCGCAAAAGTCTCCTGTAAAGTAAAGGGCGAGATCGTTTCGATCTCGGAGGATATTCTGATGCCGGCAGACTCTGAAGTTCTGATCGGACAGGCTTATGAGTATGCCAAAAGGGACAGAGGAATCCTGGACAAGGAAGGGGACGATGATTTTTCATTTCCTCTTAAGGGTGTCAGCCGTTTCCGCTGTAATACATACTTTCAGAGAGGGACAGTGGCCGCTACTCTCCGTATGATCGCCTTTGACCTGCCGGATCCGAAGCTTTTGAATATCCCGGATTCGGTGATCGATCTTGGAAAGATCAAGAATGGAATGATCCTGGTAACAGGGCCTGCGGGCAGTGGAAAAAGTACAACCATGGCCTGCATCATTGACTGGATCAACAATAACCGGAACGGTCACATTGTTACGATTGAGGATCCCATCGAATATCTGCATAAGCATAGAAGATCTCTGATCAGCCAGAGGGAGGTGCCGAATGACGCCCATTCCTTTGCGCGGGCCCTCAGGGCTGCTCTCCGGCAGGCGCCGGAGGTGATCATGCTTGGTGAGATGCGGGATCTGGAAACGATCCAGACTGCCATTACGGCGGCGGAGACCGGGCATCTGGTACTGTCCTCTCTGCATACCACAGGAGCGGCGAAAACGGTAGACCGTGTGCTGGACACCTTCCCGGCAGAACAGCAGGCACAGATCCGTATGCAGCTTTCTGTTGTACTGCGGGCAGTGGTTTCCCAGAGGCTGATTCCCCTGACTGCCGGCGGACAGAGGGCGGTATTTGAGGTGATGACCGTGAATACCGCGATTCAGAACATGATCCGGGACGGAAAGACCCATCAGATTGAAAATGCCATTTTCGGCGGGACGAGAGAGGGAATGATCTCCATGGATCAGGAGCTTCATAAGCTGTACAAGGAAGGCATGATCACGAAGGATAACGCCCTTCTCTATGCCATCAGTCCGGAAACCCTCAAAAACCGTCTGAACTGAATATTCCGGATGCAGACGTGAAAAAGATAAAAGATCAGGCAGCCGCCCTCCCCTGAACAGGAGGGCGGTTTTTTTGCGCGATAAAGCCGCCAGACGTGCGCTCGTGAAAAGAC
>JAFOJB010000012.1 GCA_017420455.1 Blautia sp. | reverse complement strand
GAAAAGAACAGATATCCATGAGTACCATGTGGATGTGTTTGTCATCGGAGACGACTGGAAAGGGAAATTCGATTTCCTTGAGGAGGAAGGATGCCAGGTGTGCTATCTCCCCCGGACGCCGGAGGTTTCCACGACACAGATCAAAAATGATCTGTTTAAAACGCCGGAGGAGTAAGGACGCGTATGTCCGGCAGTGCCTAAGGCTTTCCGGAGGGATGCCTCCGCCAGACAAAGGAGAAGGACGGTATTTCAGACGGTTCCTTACCGGGCGTATTGACAGGAGTACATTTGTATGTGGAAAAGGTTCGTAAAGGACTTTAAACGATATTTCAGTTATGCGGTCTATTCCGCGAAATCTGACCTGAAGGCCGAGGTGGCCAGCTCCTACCTGAACTGGCTCTGGTGGGTGCTGGATCCGCTGATGTTCATGCTGGTCTACAGCTTTATCGCCGTGATCATCTTCCGCAGCAGGATCCAGTATTTCCCCTGCTTTATCTTTGTAGGGCTGACGCTGTGGGATTTCTTCAACAAGACCTCCCAGGGAAGCGTGAAGCTGATGCGGAACAACGCCTCCACCGTGTCGAAGGTATATCTTCCGAAGTACTTTCTGGTGCTTTCCAGGATCATGGTCTTCGGCTTCAAGATGGTGGTGTCCACCTCACTTACGGTGGTCATGATGATCGTTTACCGGGTACCCATTACCTGGAATATACTTTATATCATTCCGATCCTGATGATCCTGGGGCTTCTGACCTTCGGCTTCAGCTGCATCATCATGCATTTCGGCGTTTTTGTGGACGATCTCTACAATGTGATCCATATCCTGCTGAGGCTGATCTTCTACATGTCCGGTATTTTCTACTCCATAGACGGAAGGCTGGATGAGCCGTACCGGACCATGCTCCTCAGCCTGAATCCCATGGCCATGCTGATCCAGGCGGCCAGGCAGTGCCTTCTGTACAGCACTACCCCCTCCCGGAAGCTTCTGGCCATCTGGGGAGTGGTATCACTGCTCATGGCTGTGGCAGGAGTCCGGATCATTTATAAATATGAGAACAGTTATGTCAAGGTGATGTAAAAGACCCCCGGTACGGTCTTCGAAGGCTGCGGTATCCGGTCCCCGGCCGGTGAGACTGTGGACAGGAAAGCGCGAAGACTGCCGGCAGGAACGGCTGCAGGCGCAGCCATGCATCGGGGTCCGGCTGCACACGGCAGCATTTCTCGGATATGGCTGGAAAAAGAAGCTGCGGGAAAAGCCGGATACGAAAAGGAGACAGAAGATAGAATGGAAGATGTGAATCAAGGCGGGATTCTTCTGGCAGCGCCTCCCGAAAAAAGGGAGATTGCCCTGGATGTGAAGGATGTCCATATCCGGTATCACTGCCTGAAATCCTTTTCAGTGAAGAAAAGCCTGCTGAAAATGCGAAAGGCGGATGACGAAATCTTTGAGGCAGTGCGGGGAGTCAGCTTTTCCGTGCCCAAGGGAGAGATCCTGGGGATCGTCGGGAAAAACGGCAGCGGAAAATCCACCATGCTGCGGGCCATCGCGGGGATCTTTTCCGCGGATGAGGGGGAAATCGATCTTCATGGGAATTCGGTTTCTCTTCTTTCCATCGGCGTCGGTTTCCAGAGGGCTCTGACAGGGAGGGAAAATATCCTGCTGTCGGGTCTGCTTCTGGGCTTCACGCAGGAGCAGGTGATGGAAAAGATGGACGAGATCATCGCGTTTGCGAATCTTGGCGGCAATTTTATCGATATGCCGGTGAAGACCTATTCCAGCGGTATGTATTCCAAGCTGGCTTTTTCCATTACCGCCATCCTGGAATCGGATATCATGCTCATCGACGAGGTGCTGAGCGTCGGAGATACCAAATTCAAAAAGAAAAGCTATAATAAAATGAAGGAGCTCATCGAGAGCGATGACCGCACCGTTATCATCGTTTCCCATTCCTCCGAGACCCTGCTGGATCTGTGTACCCAGCTTCTGTGGCTTCATGACGGAGAGGTCAAGATGATCGGGAAGCCTGCGGATGTGCTGCCGGTGTATGAAGAATTCATGAGCTGAAATCCGGCTGATCCTGCCGCCGGCTGTATCGCTGTACCGCGTTCCGGCATCGCGGGAGAAGCCTGTCTGCGGATCGATGTGCAGGACAGAATCATGTATTATGTATAGGAGGCGGGCCCTGTGGCAAAGGTTTCTATTGTCATGCCGGTCTATAATGCGGCGCCTTTTCTGGCGGAAAGCCTTGCAAGCGCCCTCCGGCAGACACTGCAGGATATCGAAATTGTATGTGTAAATGATGGCTCCACGGATTCGTCCCTGGAGCTTTTGCGGTTGTATGAAAAAAAGGACCGCCGCATGGTGGTCCTGGACCAGCCAAACGGCGGATATGGGAAAGCCATGAATACGGGGATAGATCATGCTTCAGGGGAATATATCGGGATCCTGGAGCCGGACGACTATCTTTACCTCGACATGTACCGGGAGCAGTATGAATATGCAGTAAAATATGATCTGGACCTGGTAAAGTCGGATTTCTACCGGTTCACCAGGGACAGCGCCGGGAATATGCGCCTGATCCTGCAGAAGCTTTCCACGGTCCCTTCGGATTACCGGAAGGTATTTAACAGCAGCGAGGATCCTTACACCATCCGGTTTGTGATGAATACCTGGAGCGGGATCTACAGGCGGGAATTTCTTCTGGAGAATCACATCCGCCATAACGAAACCCCCGGAGCCTCCTATCAGGACAACGGCTTTTATTTTCAGACCTTTGCCTTCGCCAGAAGAGGGATGCTCCTGGAAACGCCGGGCTACCGGTACAGGATCGACAATCCCGGTTCCTCGATCCATAACCCGGGAAAGGTCTACGCAATGAACGAGGAATACGATTATATCCGCCGTATTCTGGAAAGCCGCCCGGGGCTGTGGGAACGGTTTCAGTATGCCTACTGGCGGAGACGCTACCTGAATTACCAGGTCACGCTGCAGCGGATCGGCGGCGAATATAAGCGGGATTTTGTCTATCACATTTCCGGGGAGATGAAAAACGCTCTGTCGTCCGGAGAAATGCGGAAGAAGGAATTCAATAAATGGCAGTGGCGGGACATCCGGATGCTGATGAAAAAACCCGAGGAATACTACCACAAGGCACTGCTGATGTAGCCGGGCTGCAGTTCACGGCCTCACCGGCCGGGGACTGATGTGTTTTCG
>JAFOJB010000133.1 GCA_017420455.1 Blautia sp. | reverse complement strand
CGGTTCTGAGGTCACGATCGTAATTCCTCCGGAACTGAAGACCCCAGGGCTGAATTACATCAGCAGCCATTACAAGCTGCCCCTTCAGGTAACCATCAGCATGTTCGCTGATATGGACGAATGCGAAGTCAACTTCGTCCTGAAAAAATGGCCTCTGGCCAAAGAAGGTTCTCCTTCCAATATAGACCCTTTGCTGACCAGAAGGTTTGAGGAAGCGAATCTGGAACAGAAGTATACATTTGATACCTTTGTTGTGGGAAGCAACAACAAACTGGCACATGCCGCTTCCGTGGCTGTAGCGGAATCCCCCGGAAAAGCTTTTAATCCGCTGTTTATTTATGGAGGAGCAGGTCTGGGAAAGACACACCTCATTCATTCCATCGCCCATTATATTATAGAAAATAATGAGGACAGCAAAGTCCTGTATATTACCAGCGAGAATTTCATGAATGAGCTGATCGAAACCATCCGAAGCGGAAACAGTACAGCCATGTCCAGGTTCCGCGAAAAATACAGAAATATCGATGTTCTCCTGGTAGACGATATCCAGTTCATTGTAGGAAGAGAATCTACTCAGGAGGAATTTTTCCATACCTTCAACAGTCTCCGCAGCGCTGAAAAGCAGATCATCATGACCTCCGATAAAAAACCGAAGGATATGAACATGCTGGAGGACCGTTTCCGGTCCCGTTTTGAATGGGGCCTCATCGTAGATATCACAGCGCCGGATTATGAAACAAGAATGGCGATCCTCCACCAGAAGGAGGAACTGGAAAACTTCCATCTGAGTGAAGAAGTCATCAGCTATATCGCCGAGAATATTACTTCGAACATCCGGGAACTGGAAGGAGCCTTCAATAAACTTTTAGCCTTCTCAAAGCTGGAAAAAAATGAGATCACCCTGGAGGTGGCTCAGCTGCAGCTGATGGATTTTATCTCCCCTGACGAGAAAAAGATCGTCACCTTTGATGATATCATTTCCGCTGTGGCAGAATACTACCAGATCAGCGAGAGTGATATCAAGAGCAGCAGGCGGAATAACAAGTTTGTTGTTCCAAGACAGGTAGTCATGTACCTTTGCAGAGAAATGCTTGACAATACTTCCTTGAAGAACATCGCAAATTACCTTGGGAAAAAAGACCATACTACTGTCCTCTACGCTATCGAAAAGATTGAATCTGAAATGCAGACAGATGAAAATCTCAGGAACTCCATAGATCTTCTGAAGAAAAAAATCAATCCACAGGGATAGGCGTTCTTTTCACATATCCGGGAAATCTGTTCACAGAGTTTTCCACAGGGATGAGTACAGGTTTTAACAGGCCCGGGCGGGGATATACACAAATCCACATCCCCTATTACGGTTATTACGGATTTATTTTTTTTCATACGCTAAAGAGCCGGGGCTGTTTCATTTCTGAACAGTTCCTTAGCACATAAGAAGGGAGATCTTGGCAAATGAAAATAGTCTGTTCCAGAAACAGTCTTCAGAAAAGCGTAAACATCTCCATGAAGGCAGTCCCTTCCAAAACCACAATGCCTGTCATGGAATGTATCCTGATCGATGCCTCTGCCAGTCAGATCAAGTTTATCACAAACGATATGGAGCTGGGAATCGAAACCATTGTGGAAGGAAGGATCGAGGAAAGAGGAATTGTAGCTGTTGACGCGAAAATTTTTTATGAGATTATCAGAAGGCTTCCTGACAATGACATCACGATCACAACCGACAATGTCTTTGTGACTACGATCGTATGTGAAAAATCTCATTTTACGATTCCCGGAAGATCCGGCGAAGATTTTACTTATCTTCCTCTGATCGAAAAGAATGAATCTCTGACCATGTCCCAGTATACCCTGAAGGAAATGATCAGGCAGACCATATTCTCTATTGCGGTCAACGAGAATAATCCGCTTATGACAGGTGAGCTTTTCGAGATCAGGAATCATTTTATGAAGGTGGTATCTCTGGACGGCCATCGGATCGCTATCCGCAGAATGGAACTGAAAAAGGATTATGTGGATAAAAAGGTGGTTGTTCCTGGAAAGACGCTGAATGAGATCAGCAAGATTTTATCCGGTGAAGTGGATGATTTGGTGAATCTGTATTTCACCGATAACCACATCCTTTTTGAATTTGACCAGACCATGGTGGTTTCCAGACTGATCGAAGGAGAATATTTCCGGATCGATCAGATGCTTTCGAACGATTATGAAACGAAGATTATCGTAAATAAAAGAGAGTTCCTGAGCTGTATCGATCGTGCTACCCTTCTTGTGAAGGAAGGGGACAAAAAGCCTGTCATTATCTGTATTACCGATGATATCATGGAACTCCGCATCGATTCCGAGCTGGGTTCCATGGATGAAAATATAGATATCGAAAAAGAGGGAAAAGATATCATCATCGGGTTTAACCCCAAATTCCTCATCGATGCACTGAAGGTGATCGACGACGAATATATTACAATCTACCTGATGAATCCGAAAGCGCCCTGTTTTATCAGGGACGATAATGAAACCTACACTTATCTGATCCTTCCTGTCAATATCAATCAGAATCGTGTGAGGTGAGAAGATGGAAATCACTATTCGGGATGATTTTATCAAGCTTGGCCAGGCGCTGAAGCTTGCCGGAGTTGTGGAGGACGGCGGCGAGGCGAAGGCTGTGATAGCTGACGGCCTAGTAAAGGTAAATAATGAAGTAGATACGAGAAGAGGCCGCAAGGTTTATAGAGGCGACGTGATCACCTTCCGTGACAGGGAGATCAAAGTAACCGGGTGAACTATGTATATCGAGGCAATCCAGTTAAAAAATTTCCGTAATTATGATTTTCTGGAGCTGGAATTTGATCCGGCGACGAATATTCTGTATGGAGATAATGCGCAGGGAAAAACGAATATTCTGGAAGCTGTCTATCTTTCCGGAACCAGCCGTTCCCACAGAGGAAATAAAGACAGGGAAATGATCCGATTTCAGGAGGAAGAGGCACATATCCGCCTGCTTGTGAATAAAGACCGGTTATCCTACAGAATCGATATGCATCTCAAAAAGAACAAAGCCAAGGGAGTTGCCATAAATGGGATTCCTATCCGGAAGGCGAGAGAACTTCTGGGAGTCGTTAATCTTGTGTTTTTTTCCCCGGAAGATCTGAATATCATAAAAAGCGGTCCGTCCGAGAGAAGAAGATTCATGGATATGGAGCTTTGCCAGCTGGATACTTTGTACCTGACTGATCTCGCGGAATATAATAAAATCGTAAATCAGCGGAATAAGCTCCTGAAGGATATTTCTTTCAATGAAAAGCTTCTGGGTACACTGGACGTCTGGGATATGCAGCTTTTGAAGTACGGAAGGCAGATCATTGAAAAAAGAGGCAGCTTTCTTCGGGAATTAAATGAGATCGTAGAAGAGATTCACAGAAATCTTACCGGAGGGACAGAGAATATACAGGTTCTTTATGAGCCGGATGTGGATGTTTCCCTGTTTGAAGAAAGGCTGTTCATGAACAGAGACAGAGATCTGAAGCTGAAAATGTCTTCTACTGGTCCTCACAGGGATGATTTCTGTGTTCTGGTAAATGGAATCGATATCCGCAGATACGGGTCCCAGGGACAGCAGAGAACGGCAGCTCTTTCCCTGAAACTATCGGAAATTTATCTGGTAAAGAAAAGGATTCATGATACGCCTGTCCTTCTTCTGGATGATGTTTTATCCGAACTGGACAGAGGAAGGCAGAATTATCTTCTGGACAGTATCCATGATATTCAGACGATCATTACATGTACAGGACTGGATGATCTGATCAGTCATCAGTTTGAAATAAATAAGGTATTTCATGTCATGAAGGGTACGGTGTCCTGATCATTCTGAGGATCTGACCTGGATGAAGCATCGTTGCTGTATTATTTAGAAAGTTGGTGAAAACTGTGGATAAAGAAGAATTTCGAGTAAAACTGGAAGAAATCAACCACATGGTGGAAAGACAGGACTACAAGGGCGCCATGGAAGTCGTGGACAGTATTGACTGGCGCCGTGTAAAGAATGTCAGAACCCTTTGTGTGGTTGGGGAAATATACGCGGCGAACAACAGATATGATGACAGCCGGGATATTTTTCTTCTGGCTTATCACAGAGCGTCCATCGGAAAGAATATTCTCTACAGGCTGGTTGAGATTTCTCTTAAGATGGGAGATATTGAAGAGGCGATGGAATATTACGACGAATTCAAGTCTGTCGCTCCCAACGATAATACCGCATATGTGCTGGAATACAAGATTCTGAAGGAAAAGAATGCCCCGCTTGAGGAGCAGATTGCCGCCCTGGAGAAATATAAAGAAAGGGAATTTACAGAAAAATGGTCCTATGAACTGGCAAATCTGTATTACAGGGCAGGGATGAATGATCAGTGTGAAAGCCTTTGTAATGAGATCATTCTCTGGTTCAACGAAGGAAATTATGTGATGAAGGCCCTGAATCTGAAGATGAGAATGGGCGTTATGACAGAGGAAGAAAAGGCGAAATATGAGCAGAGTCTTACTCAGAATCTGAAGACCCCGGAGGAAGAGGACAGCCGGGAGGAAGAGGTATTGGAAGAGGATTCTGATCTTCCGGAAGAAAAAAAGGCTGCAGATAATTCCGGGAAAGGTTATGAGGAGCCGGATGAGACCAGTTCTGAAGAAAGAGATGTTCCTGTCATAGATTCTATTTCTGTCAATGACGAAAGAGATCTGGATGGAGCGG
>JAFOJB010000132.1 GCA_017420455.1 Blautia sp. | reverse complement strand
GAAAAACACTTTGCCGCGCGTTGATCTCACGTTTTCAGTGCAATCTGGAAAGAACGCTGTCAAAGGTCTCGTCCGCAATGCGCGTATATTTTTCCAGCATCTCATCCGCTTTTTTATTCAGCTCTTCGGCATATTCCCTGTCAGCCATGGATTTGGTATTGATATATACATTCAGGCTGGCGCCCTTCAGGGCCGCCTTCAGGAACGCTGCGGCGACACCTGCATCGCTGATGGCCAGGACAGAACCCTTCGCGGCGAATTCCACCACCAGTTCAATGGCCTCACAGCATTTTTCCATGATCTCCATGGGAACGGAGCAGGCGTCCTTCAGGACGATCTCCATGACGCGCGCTTTTTCAGCCTTCTGCTCCTCTGTTTCCTTCGGCATTCCATACGCTTTGGAAAGCGGCTCGAATACCTCCGCGTCTCTCTCGATGAGGTGCAGGAAATCCTTCTGAAGCTGGTCGCATTTGCGTTTCAGCTCCTGCATCTCCTCTTCCACTGCCGCATATTTCTTCTTGCCGACAGTAAGGCTGCCCACCATATTTCCAAGCGCTGTTCCTACCGCTCCTACCAGGGCAGAGGCACCGCCGCCGCCGGGAACCGGGGCCTTGGACGCAAGCACTTCCACAAATTCCGTACAGGTACTGGTTGAGAATCCCATATCGTTTTCCTTTCTTTTTCATCTCCCGAAGCATTTTCAGAATCCTTTGAAGGGTTCCGCCATGCTTCTTTTTTTTTACTCATGCAAAAATGATATCCGTGGACAGACTGACACCCACGATCAAATGTATGATTCCAGTGCAAAAAGCACATTTCGATGAATGAGGATTTTTGTTCCGGGCCGCCCCACAGCATCCAGGTACAATGTGGTACATTGTAACCAAATGCCGTGATCTGATATGAAACAAAAAGACCATCAGCGGAATGATATCTTTTTGCACTGGAATCATGTATACTCACCGGCAGATCCGTCGTTGACCATGCACTTCCGTTTACAATTCTTCCCCCGGTATATGCCGTTTATCTCTGCCGCCAGGCACCAGGCTTCTTCACAGAAGTCATCACAGCAGTTTCTCCCAGGCCTTCAGAGTGCTGATCAGGACATCGCCCATCTGGGCGATATCTTCCGCCTCGAAGGAAAGGGGAAAATTATCCGAGAACAGGAACTGGGAAGAGGGCGGAAATTCCTCATCCCCTTCCCAGAGGATCATCTGCACCTCATACCCCGGATAGATCGCCAGACGGTAACTCAGATCCCCCGCAGCTGTTCTTACCGCCCCGGCGTGCTCCATGACACGTTGAAAGGTCTCCAGCCTGTTTCCATAGGAGAATGCCAGCCGTTTGATGCATCGCCCATCGAACTGCCGGAGATACACCTCCCCCCAGGGCATCTCCCGGTAAGTCCGGAAAGCCCCGCTTCCCGGTGAATCGTTTCCATTCAGAAGGAAGCGGAGAGTCAGGATCCTGGCTTTGATCATCTCCTCCAGGGGATAATAGGCCAGAGGATCCGAAGTATGCGTTACCTGAAAATCCGGAAAGGAAACCTGGTACTGCGTTCCCAGGAAGCAGAGAGAAAACTCCTTCTTCTCCGGATCGTAGGGAAGGGACAGCCTGGAAGCGATCTCCTGCGGATCTGCCTCCTGGTATTTCGCGAAATAATGCTCCCAGGGCTGCCTCACCAGATTGTCTTTCTCATATGGAAAAGTATTCGTCATAATCTTCTCCTGTTTCTATTTCCTCTTCATCACAGACGGGAACATCGTCGTATCTGTATGAGGCAGGAAGCAGGCGCCTACGAATTCGTCCATATAGGTGGGCACCGTAGAAAGCTCCAGATAGGTCATGTTCTGGGCCAGCTCGTAGGTCTTCTTCTCCGCCGGAGTAGACAGAAGCATCAGGTAGGCGCCGGTCAGGGAGGAATTTCCGATATAGTGGAATTTTTCCATGGGAATATCCGGGAACATCCCGATATTTACGGCGTTCTGCATGTTGATCCCGCTTCCGATGCCGCCTGCCACATAGACGTCGTCGATCATGGATACATCGAAATCCAGAGAATTCAGCATGGTACGGATCGCGGAGAAGATCGCGCCTTTGGCCCGGATGAAATTGTCGATATCCACCTCGGTGATCTCCACATCCTTGACAGAACCGGCGTCCTCCTCAAAGGCGATCACATAGCTGCCCATGCCGTATTTATCATGGCGTACCCGCTTCCCTTCCCGGACAAATTTGCCCTTGGGATTGATGATGCCGGTCATATAAAGCTCGCTGATCACATCGATGATCCCCGAACCGCAAAGGCCGATGGGCTTTGTGCCGGGATCTCCCACCACGGTGTAGGTGGGCTCCATGGTTTCTTTGTCGATGGTGCAGGCCTCGATGGCTCCGTCAGTGGCCCGCATTCCGCAGCTGATATCCCCGCCCTCAAAGGCAGGACCAGCGGAGCAGGCGCAGCTCATCATGAAATCCGAATTGCCGAACACCAGCTCCCCGTTGGTTCCAAGGTCGATAAACAGGGAATATTCCGGCCTGTTCCAGATCATGCTGACCAGGGTTCCCGCAGTGATATCCCCGCCCACATAGCTGCCGATGTTTGGCGCTACGATGATATGGGCATCCTTGTTTACCTCCAGCCCCAGGTCTGATGCAAACAGGGAATTTGTCTTGAAGAAGGCCGGGATATATGGCTCCATACGGAGAGGATCCGCGTTGATGCCGGCGAACAGATGATTCATGGTGGTATTGGAAGCCACGCATACCCGATATACCTGGTTCCGGGGAAGATGGGCGCTCTTGCACATCTCCCGGATAATGGGGTTCAGAGTCTCCTTGATGATGGCATCCTGCAGCTTTTTGACGCCTCCGGGCTTCCGGGATTCGATGATCCTGTTGATGACATCCGCGCCATACCGGATCTGACCGTTTCCGGCGGAGCCCTTTGCCAGGATATCGCCGTTCTCCATGTTGATCAGCACCGCCGATACGGTGGTAGTACCGATATCGATGGCGATACCGCCGATCACCACCTTCTCATCCTGGCCGAAAATATCATAGACATACATATCCCGGGAGGTTGTCCGAAGGACACATTTCACCCTGAAATTGTTGTCCCGCAGGATATCCGGGAGTTTTCTCAGTACCACATAAGGCACCCGTACCATATTGATGTTGATATATCGTTTCAGGGCTCTGGTGAGCCGCTCCACATCCGGCATGGTGTCATCCAGAGACGGAGGGTCCATCTCCACTTCCACCACGTCCAGAGAGTTCTGCAGTACGATGGACGCGAACTGGATATCCCGTTTCGCGTTTTCGAAAATGGCGATCTCCTCCTTGGAGCTTAAATCCGCCACCTTCATCCTGCTTTTATACGCAGCCGCAATGTCCGGTACCAGAACCTCCACGTCCGCTTCCGTGATGATACTGGTGCAGGCAAGCCTCCAGCCTGCGGCATATTCTTCGTCACTGATATGGAGAGTCTTTTTGGATTCCATCTCTCCGCCGATCAACTGCACCCGGCATTTTCCGCAGGATGCGTTTCCTGAACAGGGAGCGTCTATGGCCACATTGGCTCCCCGCGCAATTTCCAGTAAGTTGTCCCCCGCGTTGGCAAATACTTCTACCTTGCTGCCATCTTCGAATGTAAATGTGACACGCGCCATCCGGCAACCACCTTTCTTGCATTTAAGCAAAACTTTCTATTCATTATCGCGCAAACCAAAAGGCCGGAGGGCACAGTTGCCTCCGGCCCTTTCGGCTGCTCGTTGAAAATCAAAGATCCAGATAGGAATCTGCGTAAAGGGTATTGTTCTTAAATACGTCACAGGACTTGATGGTTTCCATCAGTCTTCTGTCATTGGGGTTAACGATGGCAGAGGTAAGTCCCTGCATCATGCACATGGCTACCAGAGCGGAATCCATGATCGGACGGATGTTCTTCGGCATACCGTTGCTGTTGTTGGACAGACCGCCGGTGGAGTTGAGGCCCATATCGGAGAACATCTTGATGGCTTCCAGAACCTCCATCTGCTTGTCCTGCATTCCCTTTACAACCAGGAACAGCGGGTCAAACCACAGATCAGTGGGTTCCATTCCAAGAGACATGCCTCTTTCCAGCATGTTCTGGCAATGCATCATACGCTCGTCATTGTCTGCCGCGATACCCTCTGCCTGGCAAAGAGCGATAACGATGGCATCGTTGGCGGCTGCAAGATCGATATTCTCGATACGATCGCTGGCGTTTGCGGAGTTTACGATCGGTTTTCCTTTTTCTCTGTTGTATACAGAAATACCGGCCTCGATCGCCTTGGTATTGGTAGTATCCAGAGCAAGCGGAACGTTATCAAAGTGTGACTGAAGGAGCTGTACTGCCCACTTCATCAGGTCTTCTCCATCGCTCTCGGCCGGTCCGATATTGACATCAAGGTATACGGCGCCGCTCTTCAGCTGCTCCTCTGCTCTTTTGAGGATCGGCTCAGGATCTCTCTCTGTAAAAGCCTTGTTTACAGAAGGAGCTGTGGTGGAAAGTCTCTCTCCGATTGTAATAAATTTTGCCATGATGCGTTCTCCTTTTTTATTTTGTAATCGATGATTCCCGTGCAGAAAAAACATTATTACGCGCCGGAACCATGGATCTTTTATATCATCCCGGCCCGTCGGACGGGCCAGGCTCCTCGGAAACTATACAAAAGAACCGTAAGACCTGCTGCGGTTCCTGCAGATGACGGAGGGTAATTCCGTTTTTATGCCTGCATATCCTTCAGGAATTTCACCAGCTGCACAGCCTCTCTCGGTCCGACAATGATCTCCCAGCCGGGAAGCTTTGCTTCCAGATCGCCCTTCAGAACAGCAACCTTTCCGGGAATGACCAGCTTTCTGCATTTCACCTTCGGCTCCACCTCTTCCTTGATAAAGGTAGAGATGCTGGTGCTGGAGAATTTTCCTGCAGCCCAGGAGGTCAGAACAGAAAGACCGCCGGCGTCATTGATGATGAAGTTAAGCGGCACGCCGCTGCGCTCCAGCTCGCCATTTACTACGAAATAGGTAAGGGCAAAGTCTACCGTGGTGACGCACAGAGAGTTCTCGTCCGCGCCGTTCAGCTTGTAGATGCCGGGCTCTACCTTCATGGGCTTCTGCGGATCGGTATATACATTCTGACGAAGTCCGAACAGCGGAAGAGCCTCTGCGTAGGTGAGCTGTTCCATAACGATGATGGAACCGTATTTCATGGTGAATACAGAAGCAAGGGCTGCCTGAAGATGG
>JAFOJB010000131.1 GCA_017420455.1 Blautia sp. | reverse complement strand
TCTGCCGGTACGGCGAATTCATCGGTGATGGTTCCTCAGCCTTCGTCTGTCGGCATGGCGAATTCATCGGTGACGACCTCTTCGTCCTCCTCTGTCTCGGTGACAGGAGCAGGAATGAATTCCTCCATGTATACCTCCTCCGGCGCTCCATTAAGAAGAGCCGGAAGATTGATGATGATACCGTCCATATGATAGGGAAGCTTCAGGGTGATGGCGCTTCCCACCTTCTTTGCGTCTTTTTCCGGCGTGATATGAAGAACCGCCTTGAATTCCTGACCCATGGCAGAGGCCATGGCTCTTTCGCCTTCCTTGATCTTTCCCACGGATTCATCGTTCACGAAAACCTGGATCCTGTAGGGGGCTTTGTATTCCGTGCCATCCGGCCCGGTCATAGATTTATTGTCAAAATATACGGTATGGCCGCGTCCGATAATGCACATGCAAACGGCGATGCCGATAATCACCAGGATTGCCAGGGCCCGGACAAGGATTCTTCTGTTTTTCATCTCTTCTCCTCCTCCAGCTGCGCCAGACGGAGCTGCTCGCCTTCCTGGCTCTTTGCTTTCCGCTTATTGGTCTCATACATGATCAGCGCTACCGTGATGACCGCATAGGACACAAACACACGGAAGTATTCACCGATCATGGAATCTCCGGTAATATAGGCTCCGGCCTTCGGGGCTACGATGAACATCAGGTGGAACAATATTACGCCCAGGAACACGTTCCCGATCGACGCTTTATCCACAGAAGCACCGCCTACCAGCAGGGCCGCGATACAGAACATTCCGATCTGGGAATGAGAGCTGTAGGTGGCGATATTTCCCATGTTCTGCAGATAGATGATCATACCGATCCCGGCGAGGACGGTAGAAATGATGATGGAAAGGATCCTGGTGCGCTCCACGTTGATGCCGGCGTCCCGGGCCACTTCCATATCCTGTCCTACGGCGCGCATATCCTGCCCCAGCTTTGTTTTCCGGAACCAGATGATGATCAGGCACATGATCCCGATGATGATAAAGGTCATGACCGGAATCTTTACTCCGTTGATGGTCACAGGGATCAGGTTGTCCAGTTTCTGCCGCATGTTCAGCAGGCTGACGGTATTACGGATGCCGTAGCCTCTGGGCAGCTTCAGATTGGTGTGCTTGATGGGGATGATGGGCCCCATCATGTACAGCACCACCAGCTGATATACGCCGTTGATGAAGAAGCTGATGATATAGCTGGTGATCATCTCGCGTCCCTTTGCCATGTTCAGGATCTTTCCGCAGAACAGTCCCAGCAGCACGGAGATGGGGACGGAAAGGATCATCGCCAGGACCATTCCCGGGATTCCCACGATCTGCCAGTCGGAGGCCAGGATCAGGCCGATCTCGCCTGCCATGGCGCCCAGGGTCATACCAAAGTTCAGTCCCATTCCTGCCATGATGGGGATCAGGAGGGACAGGATCAGGAAAGCGTTTCTTCCCATACGCGTCACGATCTCATTTACCAGATAGCTGGGAGACAGACCGGACATGGGGATACAGACCGCGCAGATCATGATGAACATGATGGGCACGGAGCTTCTCTGCAGGAGAAGGCCCAGATTGGCTTTCTTTTTTCTGGAATTATTCATGATTTCGATCCCTCCGTCCTTCTGGTCAGTGCGTACAGGATCATTCCGTTGGAAACAATGATACGGATGATCTCACTCATATCCATGTGGATCATATTGTTCATGACGGTAGGCGTCATGGTCACGATGCCCTGGAACAGGATCGTTCCTATGATCACGTTGGCGATGGACGCCTTGTTGACGGAGGCTCCGCCGATCAGAATGGCGGAGACTGCCGGAAGTGCCATATAAAACGGCGCCATGTACAGCTGTACAAAGCCGAAGCCCTGTTCATATACCAGGATACCCACGGCGGCAAGCCAGGTGGACATGACTACGGAAAGAAGGCGGATCTTGTCCACATTGATCCCTGCCGCTCTCGCGAAGGTGGCGTTGGAGCCTACGGCGGTCATGGCCGTTCCGGTCTTCGTATGCAGGAAGGCCCACATGGCAATGGCAAGGATCGCAAAGAACAGAAGGGTTCCCGTGGGAATCTCCAGCTTTCCGATCTTGATGCGCAGGAAGTTGGCCAGCACCTGGTTGTAATATCCCTCCAGAGAGATGGTGGTACGAAGTCCCTTTCCGGAAAGACCCCAGACCATGTTCGGGCTCCTGTAGGGAAGGATCAGCCACATCATGCACATCAGGGATACGGAGGAGAAACCTACATAGGTGGCGATCATCATTTCTCCGCCCTTGATCTTGTTCAGGAGCCAGCCGTACAGGCTGCCCAGCACCAGGGCAAAGGGGGTGGCGATGAGGATGGCCATCACGAAGGACAGACCTCCCGTGAAGCCGCATTCAATAGAAAGGGTCGCGCCAAGAAGTCCTGAGATGATACCGAGCGGAAGACCGAAGTTCAGTCCGCAGCCGGAGTGGACCATGGGCACCATGGCCAGGACCAGGACGCCGTTCCAGCTGAAACGGGCGATGATATTGGTGATCTGGGTCGGCAGGTCCGCGCCTACGAAGGGGGCCAGGACCAGCAGGAGCACCAGAAACAGTGTGATGATAAGCCTGGGAAGCCCAAAGCTTTCCACCATCTTGCCAAACTGGCTTTTCTCTTTTTTTATCTGTGTATTGCTGCTCACAAAAGACCCTCCTTAAATTACCTGGCTGAGCATCAGCGCACCCAGTTCTTCCACAGACGAGCTTGCGGGAAGGATCCCGGCTACTCTTCCTCCGGAAACGATCGCGATCCTGTCACAGCTTTGGCGCAGTTCCTCCAGCTCTGAAGAAACCATCACGATGGTTACATGATTTTCCCGGTTGAACTTTTTCAGGGCTTCCAGCACCAGGGCTTTTGCACCTACATCGATGCCCCGGGTAGGCTCCGATACGAACAGAAGCCTGGGACTCAGCGCGAAGGCCTTCGCAAGGCATACCTTCTGCTGGTTTCCTCCGGACAGCTCCTTTGCCTTCTGCCGGGAGCTGGTGCATTTGATGGCAAGCTCCTGTATGTACTGGTCGGTTATTTCCTTGATGGCCTTTTCGTCTCTCCATTTGATCAGGCCGCCCAGGTAGTTTTTCAGGAATTTATTCTGGATCTGCATGGCAGGGAAGGCGATATTCCATTCCAGACTTTCATCCAGGAGGAGACCCACGCCTCTGCGGTCCTCGGACACGAAGGCGAAGGAAGCGTCCAGACATCTCCGGGGGGCATTCAGAGGAATCTCCTTCCCTTCGAAGGTTACCTTTCCGCCTGCATGGTACAGGCCCATGATTCCGTTGGGGATCCCCAGCTTTCCCTGGCCGGCCAGGCCGCCGATCCCAAGGATCTCGCCTTCCTTTACTTCCAGGCTGA
>JAFOJB010000130.1 GCA_017420455.1 Blautia sp. | reverse complement strand
CAACAGATACGGGGATGCGGTGAAGATATTCCTGGGCTTTGCTGCGGGAGACATCTGGGCTGTCCTCGCCATCACAGTGATGGAAAAAATGCCTCTCAATCCGGAAGTTGAACTGTATGTGACTTTGTTTGTCATGGGCGGTCTGGCCGTTCTGATCGGCGAAGCCTTCCCGAAAATTCTGTATACACCCTCCTGGCTGGCAGGCTGGGCTATCGGACTGACGATCATGGCTCCGCTGGGAACTGCCGGTATGGGGACGCTTCCCTTCGAGATCGCTGCTGCCATGTTCGCCGGTGTTTTTTATGTCGGGATCGGAGTAGACTTTGTACAGCAGCGGCTGAAAAAGCTGTTTCATTCAAAATGAAAATGCATGATTCCATTGTAAAAGCAGGTGGGTTCATTATCTGCAGATCCTTATCGTCAGTTATTGCGCCATATAAGAAAAGGAGATTCATCAGATGAAAAAGAGGATTTATCTTTCTTCTTCCGTTCTTTCTGCAATGCAGACTGCGCCGGTCTGTGCGGAAGACGGCATCCGGTTAAAGGCATCGGATGCTGTACTAAAGGGCGTTGCTTTGAAGGATACAGAGCAGGAGACTGCGATTCATTACAGCGCACAGGACAACTGTATTCTTGGCCTGGGAAAGTATTCCTGCGCCGCTTATACTGTTCCGGAAGGAACGGAAGGCAGGTATGATATCTATCTGTACATTTCAAAGGGATCCTCTGCCATGATCTGCGGCTCCATGCCGGTTACCGTTCGAATAAATGGCGGACCTGCGTATATTCCTTCCGTTCCGGTTGCTCCCTGTGATATGGAACAGATGGGAATGGAAGGCGAGCCGACATATCAGAAGGATATGGGACTGTTTCTGGTAAAAGCTGATACTGCAGTTTCCCCCGGAGATACAATTACCATCGGAGGCGTTGCCGGAAGTGAGTTTTGTTTCAATGGGCAATATGCCAGCGCTATGCCGGCTATCGGAGATGTGGTTCTCTTTAAGACAGGAGAAACAGTAAAACAGGGCTATGAAGGAAATACATTCGTAGAAGAAGAGGAAGAAGCAGACCCGTCCGATCCGCTTTCCGGCCTTCAGATCGCCTGGCTTGGTTCTTCTGTTACCTATGGACAGGCCGCGGCAGGGTATTCCATGGCGGATCAGATCGCGGATAACCATCGGGCTGCATCTGCCTGGAAATATGCTATTTCCGGAACAACACTGGCTGACGCTGCCACAGAGCATTCCATGCCCTCCGATGGAGACGGCATGAATGGTTCTTATGTTTCCAGAGTAAAGCAGGTGGATAAAAAACAGCATTTTGACCTGTTTATCGTACAATTGTCCACCAATGATGCGACAGCAGGCATCCCCATGGGAAAGATCTCGGCAGATACAAAGCTGGAAAGCCAGGATGTGAAGACTGTGATCGGAGCGATGGAGTACATTATTGCCTATATCCGCAAGACATGGAACTGCCCTGTCATGTTTTTTACCGGAACCCGGTTTGACTCAAAGCAGTATAAAGAGATGGTCAATATCCTGCTGCAGCTGAAGGAAAAATGGGATATCGGTGTGATCGATTTATGGGATAATGAAGAGATGAACCGTATCGATCGGGAACTGTATCTGACCTATATGAGAGAAGACGGAATTCACCCTCTGCGGGAAGGCTACGTGAAATGGTGGACACCGGAATTTGAAAAAGGAATAAGAGAATATCAATCCCAAGTTCATCGACAGATGACAACAATACTGTCAGAGGCAGAATCGGGCATCGACGAATGACGGCGCTGCGTGCCAGTGGCACGCGTTAAGCGCATGACCGAGCCGGGAGGCGAGACCAACGCAGCCTGGGCGGATTTAGACGCGCCAGATGTAAAGGTTATTTATGGACAGTTCCTAAGCTGTTATTGAATAGAAACGCCCCTGCAGGTTCCGGGTAGAGATTATTTCGGAACCGGCAGGGGTGTCTGTTATATGCAGCTATGTCGGGATATTCATTGATTCCCTGTTAAAATGCGTCCTGTGAATCTCCGGGGTTTGAAGTCAGAAATCAGATTCGTCTGTATCCCCGGCCGAAAAGAAGCCCGATCAGCAATATCGGCAGCCAAAGATGACTGAATCCTCCAAACAGGACTACCACAATAAACAAAAGCGGGCATAACCAGAAGAGTCCAAGACCAAAGATAAACTTTACAACGCCCCAGGCCATCCGGATACCGAAACTGATAACACCCATCAAAAGCATAAAAGTGAAGATCATTGCGCTCATAACTAACATCTCTTTATCCTCCATGAAAAACGTCAGATTGAAATATTTTTTTATTCGTCTGCGGCAATTTCTTCTCTTTTCGGAATGATAATTGCAGCCACCAGATATGCCAGTAAACCAGATCCTCCAAGGACCGAAACTGCTGCAAAGCCAAGCCGCACCAGAGTGGCGTCAATGTTCAGAAACTCTGCGATTCCTCCACAGACACCAACGATCATTCTGTTATTTTCACTTCTATAAAGCTTTTTCATTTCTCTTTCCTCCATGAATCATCTGAGCTTTATTATTTCCTTTGTTCATGAGCACAGTATATACCGGAAAAATAAAAGAATAAGGTGGAAAAGATTAAAGAATGATTAAAGAAACTGTGGACTTGTGTGTTTTCGTGTGCTTTTTTCACAGTTCCCTGACTTGATTAATGGCTGTTGTCCGTTTATAATATAGGATCGTGCTTTACGGTCATATACTGTACGGACCCGGATGCGACGGTATATCCAAAAAATCCAGAGCGGGTACAGTGTGAAGAAAGAACCGATCCGCATAAGCACAGAGAAAAAATATCATGAAAGAGACGGGAAACCAGGAGAACATAGACAAAATGTCTTGAAATGAAGAGAGAAGCGGGACGATATGAATATTTATATTGATTTTGATGACTGCCTGTGTGAGACCGCGCGGCATTTTTCTGTGCTTGTAAAAGATCTTTTCGGGAAAGACGTGCCGTACGGAAATATGAAGGACTTCAATCTGCAGAAATCGTTTTCCCTGACAGAAAAGCAGTATGAAGAGATGATGATCATAGCGCACAGGCCTGAGATGCTTTTATCTTTTGAGGAGACACCCGATGCGGCTGCGACAGTCAACAGCTGGATAGACTGCGGCTGCAATGTGTCCATCATAACGGGACGGCCATACAGTGCCTATGAAGCTTCGCGGGAATGGCTTGACCGTCACGAACTTCACCGTGTCAGATTATACTGTCTCAACAAGTACGGAAGAGACAGCTTTATAAAGAACAGTGATTTCAGCCTGGAGATCGAGGATTACTATAAGATGCACTTTGATTATGCTGTAGAGGATTCTCCGTCGGCATTCCGGTTCTTCAATCACCTGCCGGAGCTGAAGGTGATGGTATTCGACCGTCCCTGGAATCAGGAGTGTGAGTTCCCGGGAGGAAACTACCGCCGATGCTTCGACTGGAGGATGATAAGGGGCCTGGTAGAAGAGGGAATGGTTCGATCATGATCCGGGAGGCATAATAACCACAGGAGACCGGGTATATGCATTTTGTGGACGCGAAAGGATCACTGACCGGAAGCGGCGGTCATTTCGGAAGGAATATCTACAGAGGATGTTCCCATGGATGTATTTACTGTGACAGAAGAAACAGTACTGGAATCATATGAGGACAGATTCTGGTGTCGACCGTGTCCGGGCCGGCTCTGCAAAATCGCTGTCCTGCAACAATGCGTGTCATTATATATATTCTTGCGAATAAGAGGAGAGGAATATGAAATATTTATTTGAAGCAGCTGTGATTTATGCTGCGGTGCATCATAAAGGGCAGTTCCGAAAGCTGAAAAAAAAGCACTATCTTCTGCACCCGATGGAAGTGGCGCAGATTCTTTCAACCATGACGGACGATGAAGAGATTCTGGCAGCGGGGATTCTGCACGATGTTGCGGAGGACACAAAGGGAACGGTCGCCGATATCCGCCGGAAGTTCGGGAAAAGAGTCGCCATGCTGGTGGAATCCGAGACGGAAAAACAGTATCCGGGGGAGAACAGAGAGGATTCCTGGAAGAAGCGGAAGGAGGAATCCCTGCAGGTTCTGAAGGATTCCACGGACAAAGGAGTAAAGATGCTCTGGCTTGCGGATAAGCTTGCCAATATCCGGTCGCTGAGTCAGGTCTACAGTGAAGAGGGCGACAAGCTGTGGACCCATCTGAACCAGCAGGATCCGGAACTGCATCGCTGGTATTACAAGACGGTGGCAGAATATCTGGAAATGGAGATGAACAGGACGGGAGCGTACAAGGAACTGATCCGGCATATCAATTCGATCTGGCCAGGTACATTTCCTTCCGCAAAGGAGCGGTACAGGAATTACAGAACGGTATCGCTCGACAACTGCAGGCTGATCGGACAAGGCGCACAGGGAGAGGTATACCGTTATGATGACGAACTGATCATCAAGGTGTATCATCGCAAGAATCTCCTCCGGGATGTAGAGAGGGAGATCCTGATGAGCCGTAAAGCGTTTCTTCTTGGGCTGCCGACCGCCATATCCTTCGGGATCGTATCGGTGGGGAACAGATATGGGGCTGTATATGAGCTGATACATGGATCCACTGTTTCGGATTATATAGCAAAGGATCCGCAGAAGGCAGACTATTACGGGAAACTCATGGCAGAGCTGGCCTGCAGGATTCATGCCACAGAGGTGGAAGACGATGAAATTCCATCGGCGACAGATACCGTGCGGACATGGATCAGAAACGGAATTGAACAGGAGGAACCGGTTCTGGCCGCCAGGCTTTATGAGATGGTGGAGAAGATCGCGGACAACAGACACCTGATCCACGGGGATTTTCACACAGGGAATGTATTTTACCAGGATGGAGAACTGTTCCTGATCGATCTTGACCGTCTTTCCACCGGGCACCCTGTCATAGAACTGAGTGGAGTCTATATGGCCTATGTGGCTTTCGGGGAAAGAAATCCATCTCTCCTGGAAAACTATATGGGATTTTCCTGCGATGCAGCCCGCCGCTATTTTGATGCCTTTATGCAGCAGTATCTGGGAACGACCGAGCCGGAAAGGCTCCGGGAAGTGACGGAAAAAGCCGCGCTCCTGTGTTATATCCGGATGTTCAGAAGGTTCCGGGAGGATGGTCCGCGAAATCCCGGAGATACAGAAGAAGGGAAAATACTGCTGCAAAAGATCAGAGAACTGGCAAGGTGCGTGGAAAACCTGGATTTCTGATGCCTGGCAGACAACAGAATCTGTCTTTTATACTCGCGAAATAACCAGAAGAAAGAAGGAACCCCCAAGAATGAAGGTTTTGAAAAGAATCCTGTTTATCAGTGTAATGTTATTCACTTTTTCAGTCAGTGTTTCCGCAGGTACATATTCGGGCGGCAAGTGGGTCAGGAGAAATGGGGCATATTTTTACCAGCTTAAAGATGGATCCATATTACGGGAAGGGAACTGGCAGGTCCTGGATGGGAAACGCTATTTTCTGGCGAATAATTCCGGCAGGCGGAAAACAGGGTGGATTCAGTATTGCGGCAAAAAGTTTTATATGGATCCGAAAACCGGTGTTGTCGTTACAGGCTTCAGAAGCATTCAGCGAAAAACATACTACCTTGATCCGAACGGAACCGTACCGGGGGCAATGCGGACAGGTACCTTCAGAGCAGATGGAGACCAGTATTATCATAATTCTGATGGTTCACAGTTCCGGAATGGCTGGAAGGTGATCAAGAACAGAGTTTACTATTACGGCAAGGACGGGAAGGCGCTTAAAGGCTGGGGCAAGATCGACGGCAAGTATTATTTCTTTAACGAGAAAACCTGTGTCAGACACACCGGCTGGCTGACCAGAGGAAGATACCGGTATTACCTTAAAAAAGATGGCACGAAGCAGACAGGCTGGCTTTCTCTGGGAGGAGTTTTATACTATTTTGATGCGCAGGGCCATCTGGTAAAGAATCAGCGCGTGATTTCTTCCGGGAACAGCTATTACAGAATTGATGAAAACGGTGCGGCTGTAAAGTATTCTAAGGAGGCAGAGCTGAAAGCGATTCAGGTTCTGAATCGGGTCGGCTGGAATCTGATTTCTGCCTACGACTATTGTTCAAGAGAGTATTATGACAACAGTGATGTAGTTCCTTCGGAATGGGAAGGCAGGGAAGATGAATATTTTGCCATTCTCGGCTTCAATAATGGCGGAATCGGAGATTGCTATTGTCTTGCGGCCATGTTTACACAGATGGCGAAGCTGCTCGGGGAAAATGCCCATTTTGTAATGGGCAGGGTTCCGGTGAGATATGATGACGGGTATGGTCCGCACGGATGGTGCGAAATCTATAAAGATGGGAAAGTATTATATGTGGATCCTTATCTTGACGCCTACGGCATGACCAGAAACAGAGGCGGCTATATGTTCCTTTATGGGACGAAAGGTACATATGCCTACGATCAGGAATATAAAAAGGTTTACGGATAAAGGTATCTGCAGCCTCCTTCCTTTGCTTAAGTACAGGAAGGAGGTTTTT
>JAFOJB010000129.1 GCA_017420455.1 Blautia sp. | reverse complement strand
TACGATGACAGCAGCTGGAAGGAGGCAAAGCCGTACACCTTCTTCGAGGTACAGAAACCCACAGCTCCCTTCCATCTGAAGGAACGCTTCATTCCTCCCATGGAGCACAGAAAGGCAGGCTTCCAGGGGGTAGTCTGCGTGAGGGAATCCTCCGCGCAGACGGCAGAATCCCTGACGATCCAGTGGAACGATCTGCTATGCGGAAAAGCGTCGGTGGAAATCTCCGCCAATACCACCCAGATCGTGGAAATCTCTGCCGGGGAAGAGATGTGCGGCTATCCATCCCTTTCCCTCGTGGGAGGAAAGGACGCAAGGATCGAGATCCTTTATGCCGAGTGCTACGGGAAACCACAGCCTGACATGGAGACGCCCGCCGGCAAAAGACCCATGCCTCCGCTGAAGGGGGATCGGACCGACTACAGAAACGGAAGTCTGAGCGGGACATCTGATATCTATGTTCCATCGGGCTGCGGAACCCGGGAGAATCCGGAAATCTATACGCCCTATCTGTTCCGGACCTTCCGCTATATCCAGCTGAAGATCCACACCATGGACCAGGGAATGTCCATTCTTGGCTATGATTATATAACGACCGGCTATCCCCTGGAGGTGAAGACCAGACTGAAAACCTCGGACGAGACCCTGAATAAGATCTGGGACATCTCCCTGCGCTCTCTGCAGCGCTGCATGCACGAAACCTATGTGGACTGCCCTTATTATGAGCAGCTCCAGTATACCATGGATTCCCGGGCGGAGATCCTCTTCACCTATTCGGTATCCGGAGATGACCGGCTGGCCAGGCAGTGTATGGAAGCCTTCCGTCAGACCCAGCGGAGCGATGGAATGCTCCAGGCTTCGGCTCCGGCACAGGGAGTCAATGTGATTCCCGGGTTCTCCATCTTTTACATCCTCATGCTCTATGACCACATGATGTATTTCGGTGACAAGGTTCTTCTGCGGGATCATTTTGGCTGTATGGACAGAGTGCTGGAATACTTCCGGAACCATCTGACAGAAAAAGGCCTGGTGGGAGATGTGGGGGGCATTCTGTTCCGGCATCCCTACTGGTCCTTTATCGACTGGTGCCCCGAATGGGACAAAACCATAGGCGTACCGGAAGCCAAACTGTACGGAGACCATTCCCTTACCATGGAGAGCCTTCTGTACCTGCAGGGGCTTAAGGCGGCGGAAAAGATCGCGCAGTTCATCGGAAGGTACGGGACCGCCTCCGAGTACAGGCGCCGTGCAGAGAGACTGGAAGTATCCCTGAAGAAATACTGTACAGGGAAGGATGGCCTTCTGAAGGACGGTCCCGAGGCAGAGCTTTACAGCACCCACTGCCAGGTCTGGGGAATTCTGACGGACGTTCTTGACCGGGAGGAGGGGCGGCGGTGCCTTGAAAAAACATTGTTTGCAAAGGATATCCCGCAGTGCTCTGTTTCCATGAGCTTCTACCTGTTCGAAGCCCTGAGAAAGCTGGAATGGATGGAAAAGGCAGAGGAAGTCTGGCAGCTCTGGCAGAAAATGCTGGAGAACAATATGACGACCTGCGTGGAAAATTTTACGGATCAGCGGAGCGACTGCCATGCCTGGGGAGCGGTGATCCTGTATGTCCTGCCGGCCCTGTATCTCGGGATCCGTCCTGCGTCTCCCGGATTTGGGAGCTGGAAAACAGGCCTGCGCCTGGGACACCTTTCCTGGATCGAGGGAGAGGTATTTCTGCCGGGCAGGATCCTTCCGATAAAAGCCGGTAAAAAAAGCACGAGATGAAAGGTTCTTCTGCAGTCAGGAGAGCTGACGACGCCAGACACATCCGTACACAGCCGGTCAGCTCTCTTTCTTTTCCTTAACATACTGGGAAGGCGTCTTCCCGAAGTATTTCTTGAACACGGTGGAAAAGTAGGGATAATTATTATAACCGATCTGATAGGAGATTTCGACGGCCGGGCGGTCGGTGGTCAGAAGAAGGGTGGAGGCAAGCTCCATCCTTTCTTTTATGATCCACTGGCTGATGCTCTGGCCTTTTTCCTTCTTGAAGATCCGGTTCAGGTAGATCGGATTCAGAAACACATGGTTTGCCACATCGGTGACGGACAGTTCGCAGTCGCCGATATGATCCAGGATAAACTGGACGCATTTTTCCGATATTTCCGCGGGAGACCGCTGGACATTCTCCTGTTCTCCTTCCTTCAGCTGTTCCTGCTGGCTGGCCAGCCAGTTCTTTCCATAATCCTGCAGACGTTTTTCATCCTGATGCTTCTGATGGCGAAGGCATACCTTCTGTACCGAGGCGGCAATTTCCTCATATTTGGCGGGCAGGGTGATGTAATCCTGGCATCCGAGGGAGAGGCCCTCCCGGGCATAGGCAAAATCCGCATGGCAGGTGAGCAGGATACAATCGATGTCGAAACCCTTTTCCTGGATCCAGTGGATCAGGGAAAGGCCGTTTTCGTCCGGCATTTCAATGTCGGAAAGAAGGATATCTACAGGATTCGAAAGGATGATATCCCTTGCGGCGTTTGCGCTGTAGGCGGTATACACCTGATCTATGCCGTATTCCTTCCACGCAATCTCGGAGGCCATGGTCTGTGCCTCCATGACAATATCATTTACGATCAGCAGATTCATGATCTGTCTCCTCTTATTCACAAGAATTTACCGACAATCATTGTTGTTGGATGTCTCACACCGTTTTAGAAGGCGTCCTCCAGATCGTAGGGGATCGTGATGGTGAAGGTGGTGCCGACGCCGGTCTCAGACTCACATTCTACCGAGGCGTTTTCTCCATAGTAATACTTCAGACGCAGGATGGAGTTCCGGATCCCTACATTTTTCCCCGTCGTGGCAGGCTGGTCGGAAATATGATTGATCTCGTACAGCGCTTCCTCTTCGATTCCCTTCCCGTCATCAGAGATATAGAAGGTGACGATCCCCTCTTCATATTCCCCGGAAAACACAATGTGCACCACTCTGTCCGGCAGCAGTGCATGGGCAATGATATTCTCCATGAAGCTGTGCAGCAGAAGCGGCGGCACCCGCATCAGGTCCAGAACAGGATCCAGCTGATAGGATACCTCGAAGGAAACGGGGTAAGAGATCCTGGTGATATTCATATAGTCCTCGATCAGCTTCCGCTCTTTGGCAAAGAGCTGCAGCTCGTTCCCGCTGCGGAACAGATACCGGAAATAATCCGAAAGGAACAGGACCATATCCTGGGAGGGCTGTTTCTGGCCCCGCTGGATCAGCGTATAGAGAACGTTAAAGGAATTCAGCAGAAAGTGAGGGCGGATCTGCAGCTGCAGATAATCCACCTGCAGCTGTTTATTGGCAAGCTCCTTTTCCAGGATTTCTCTTTGCAGGAGCTGCAGCGAAGCGGCCATGTGGTTGAAGCTTGTATAGGCCGTCTCAAATTCCAGAGAATTGGCCTTCTCCTCGATCCGGTAATCCTCGTTCCCGGTTTCCAGCTGGGCGTGGGCGGAATTCAGATGCTTCAGAGGTAAGACCATATATTTCCGCATCAGATAATAGAGCACCGGGATCAGAGCCAGATAAAGGATAAAAAAGAGGATCAGGGCGTACTGGAGAAAGCTGATGCTGCCGTTCAGTTCCTTCCTTGAAAGGGAAGCATTCAGGCAGATGCTGCCGTTGACCTTCTTATTATAGTGAAGGCGGGAAGAATCCTCCGCCTGTGTCCCATCGGAAAAAGAGAAGGAGAGGGAAGAAAACCCTTCGATCCTCTGGGCAGAAAGAAAAGCGGACAGGTCAATGACAGCGCCCAGATAAATATTCTGGTTCCGGACATACAGGATGCGGAGCATCTGCGATGCGTCCTCCGAAAGAAACCATCTTGCCGAATCAAAATCATAGTTCTCGATATAGGAAAAATGAGGGCGGGTGCCGACGGTGGTGCCATCGAAGGCCGGAACCTGAAGATAATCATCCCGGTCTTTCAGGTATATGAAGAAAAGATCCGCCGTATCCGTGGTTTTTCTCGCATCGTCCAGGGTTTTGAAAAGCCTGTACCGCTGAATGGAATAGGAGGAGGCGTCCCTCATGGAGGAAAGCTCCATAAGCTGCGAATTGTTGCTGATCAGACCGTAGAGGTCTGCGTTGATATTCCGGATCCTGTTATTCAGGAGAAGAGAATAGGAATCCAGGGTATAGGAAATGACAGCTTCTGTGTTCCTGAGGGTATTTCTGTAGGAAATGACAGAGGTGACGATTCCCAGGATATTAAAGGGAAGGATCAGGATCAGCAGCGCGAGCGCTGCCCTGGTCGTCAGAGACTTCTGTTTACTTTTGTGCATGGCATCTACCTCCTGCATTCTATTTTACACGAAGCATCGAAAAGAAGAAATACGAAAAGTATAAAGATCAGAAGTTTAAATATCAAAAGCCGGAAGTTTAAAATCATAATGTTCGAAAAAAGAAAGGGACGATATAATACACACAACACCTGAGAAATACAGGGCAGAAAAAGAGCAGC
>JAFOJB010000128.1 GCA_017420455.1 Blautia sp. | reverse complement strand
TGGCAGCAGGATGGTAAATTCCCTCCTCGTCATAGACAAAGCCTGTACACGCCAGATCTCCCAGCTCCGGATAGGTTTTCCCCTGGACATACTCCCCTACGCTTTGCTGAAATACATAGGCATCTGCCTGGTACGGGTTCGGATAAAATCCCTGAATCCGGAAATTCTGATCATACAGAATGCACATGCCGTTCTCTTCCTGAATCACATAGTCTGCCGGTCTTGTAGAATAATACGTATAGGGAATCACACGATTATAGAAAGTTTCCTTCAGAACAAAATCCACGTTCGGAAGAAGCAGCTCCCCGTCCGGAGAAAGGATGCATCCCGGCAGCTCTCCGTCCGGACACAGGAAAAGATTATCCCCGAAGGCAGCATACCGGTAATCCTCCGTCAGGCCCCGGACCACCGCCGGGTCCATGATCTCCCGCTGAACCGTTCCATCCCTGGAGACCCAGGTAAGTCTCAGTCCATTCTGTCCTTTTACCCAGAACAGGTATCCGCTGTCCAGCTCCAGCAAATAAATGTTATACCAGCTTTCCGGCTCCTGTACCACAAAATCCAGAACACTGCAGAAAAGCGGGTTTCCCGCAAGATCATACAAGGTAAGGATCCCTGCTGCCTTATCGAGGATCAGAACCGCAGATTTATTATAGGTGAAGGCATATCCTTCCATGGGGAAAACGGCGACATTCTTCAGAACAGAGGTACTGAAAAACACATAATTTCCGTTTCTGTATCCCAGAAGCAGCTCTCCCCTGGAAATCAGCGAAGGCATTTCATAATCCTCCGTAATTCCGGTGAACCTTGTGAGCTCTGCCCCATTCCTGTCATAAAGAACAACATCTGTTCCGTCGCTCGCCAGAAGATAATGCTCTTCATCACAGATCGAAAGAAACGAAAAGCCATGACCGGCGCCCGCCGCTTCCGGTGCAGCTGTAAGCTCTTCCGTCTCCGCCTCTTCTTCCAGTGCAGTCGTAAGCTCCACATTCTCCAGCTCTTCATCCGATGCGGTCGTAAGCTCCACATTCCCCAGTTCTTCTTCCAGAGCGGTCGTCAGTTCCACATTCTCCAGTTCTTCTTCCGATGCAGCCGCGGGCTTCACATTCTCCATGGCGTCTGCATGTACAGTCGAAAAAGGCAGTGCCGCAAATACTGCCAGAAATACTGCCGGAAGCATTCCTGCAAATCTTTTATTCCCCTGCTCCCACATAGCCGCATTCCTCCACAAAAGCCTGTCCTTCTTCTGTCCGCAGCCAGTCCCGAAGCCGCAGCGCATTTTCCGAGGACTGTTCATTTACCACCGCATAAAACGGGTTTACCAGAGGATATTCCCCGGAACGGATCGTATCATTGTCCGGCTCCACTCCATCGATCTTCAGGAATTTCAGATCCTCCTGTCCATACATGGCGGAAGCATAGTAATATACCGAATATCCCAGGGCATTTGCCGAATTGTCATAATCCCGGATCCGGTCAATGATCCCTTCCATGGACGGAACCGTCTCCATCTGTTCATCGATCATCTGCGCGTCTCCCAGAAGAAGCTTTCGCAGCATCGTCTGGCTTCCGCTGGTTTCCGGCCGCCGGAAGGCTGCGATTTCCATATCTGCCCCGCCCACTTCTTTCCAGTTCCTGATCTCGCCGGTAAATATGGCACGGATCTGGTCTGTTGTCACGCTTTCCACCGGATTTTCTTTGTTCACGATAAAAACCAGGGCATCCTTTCCGATAGGCTGCATATCCAGAGGGGCATAACGCAGCAGCTGCTGCTTCGTTTCCTCGGCCGGTTCATAGGCCAGAAGGATATCTCTGTTCCCTTCCGCCAGCTGCAGATAACAGGGGTTTGTGTTGGTAAAATCCGACATCGTCTCC
>JAFOJB010000127.1 GCA_017420455.1 Blautia sp. | reverse complement strand
GGCATAAACGCCAGTACATTTCCCAGGAGATTCACCATGACAGCCCTTGTTCCCAGCTGCGCGCTGCAGGTCAGAAACCTCCTGATCTCCGTAAAGGGATTGATATTATAGTGAATTTCCCTTCCCAGGTTCATTGTTCTTCCGAACGCCGCGGAAAAGAACAGAAAATAGTTCAACATTGCCAGATAAATAATTAATAACAGCAGTCCGCTTACGCGGATCCACCGTGCGGTTTTCTTATCCAAAATACTCCCAGCCCCTTCTGAATTCTGTTCCTGATCAGTTTCCGATCAGGACCTCCCCTTTAAGCTTCAGCAGTCTTGCCCCGTTGATGATCAATAATACCCCCGCCGTGACTCCGATCACAATGGAAAGAATTCCCATGATCAGACTGATCGTCCCGGTGCTGTTGATGGTCTTGTAGGACTTTTCGTTCATTTCTTTACCCCCCATTCTGCATAATAGGCATCGATTTCCGCCTTCAGGGCATCGTCGATGACCACTCTCCCCTTATATTCTCTGTTGTACAGATGCTCTACCACCTCAGCCATTGTGACGATGGCGGTGGTCTTCAGCCCGTAGTTTTCCTCGATTTCAGCCAGAGCAGATTTCTCCCCTTTTCCTCTTTCCATTCTGTCCACCGAAACCACAAGACCGACAGGAGAAACCTCTCCCTGCGCTTTTATAATGGGAAGCGTCTCCTGGATGGAGGTTCCGGCGGTCGTCACATCCTCGATGATGACCACCCTGTCCCCGTCCCGGATGGGGCCGCCCAGCAGAATGCCTTTGTCCCCGTGGTCCTTTTCTTCCTTCCTGTTGGAACAGTAGCGGATCTCCTTCCCGTACAGATTGCTGATGGCCATGGTGGCTGCCACTGTCAGGGGGATTCCCTTGTAGGCAGGTCCGAAAAGGACATCGAAATCCAGCCCGAAGGTGCTCTCGATGGCCCTGGCATAGTACTCTCCCAGCTTCGTAAGCTGGCTGCCGGTGCGATAGAACCCGGTATTCACGAAGAAAGGAGTATCCCTGCCGGATTTCGTGACAAATGCCCCGAATGTCAGGACATTGCAGTCGATCATAAATTCTATGAACTCTTCTTTATATCTTTCCAATATGTTTTTCCTCCTCTGTTTCGCAGGAATACACTGGCAGACAATGCTGCCGGATGACGGTTCTGCGAAGCCGGCCGGAATACGGCCGACAACAGAATCTGTCTTACTCTATTCCACCACACGGATCAGGTCCGTGATTCTTTCCACCTGCTGCTCTTCCATAAACCGTTCCAGGCCTTCCAGGATCTTCACTGTCGCCGCCGGATCATGGAAATTCGCGGTGCCGACCGATACCGCCGATGCTCCTGCCATGAGAAACTCCAGGGCATCCTCTGCACAGGCGATGCCGCCCATCCCGATCACCGGGATGTTTACGGCGCGGACCGCCTGGTAGACCATGCGAACCGCCACCGGCTTAATGCAGGGACCGGAAAGGCCGCCTGTCCTGTTGGCCAGAGCAAAGGTTCTCCTGTAGATATCTATTTTCATCCCCGTCAGTGTGTTGATCAGGGAAACCGCGTCCGCTCCTCCCGCTTCGGCTGCCTTTGCCATCTCTGTGATATCCGTTACATTCGGACTCAGCTTCATGATCACTGGCTGGCGCGCCGCCTTCTTCACCTCTTGTGTGATCCTCTGGAGCTGGACGGGATCCTGGCCGAAGGCGATACCGCCGTGCTTTACATTCGGGCAGGAAACATTGATCTCCAGAAGATCCACCGGACATTCCGAAAGCCGTTCAACTACCTGACAGTATTCAGCCGCCGTCTTCCCGCAGACATTGACGATGATCCTGGTGTCGAACTGTTTCAGGAAAGGAATATCTCTTTTGATAAACGTATCGATTCCGGGATTCTGAAGACCGATGGCGTTCAGCATGCCGGACGCTGTCTCTGCCACCCGGGGAGTCGGATTCCCGGGCCACGGAGTTGCAGCCACCCCTTTTGTGACTACTGCTCCCAGTCTGGACAGATCCAGGAAGGCGCTGAATTCTTCTCCGGAGCCGAAGGTCCCGGAAGCTGTCATTACCGGGTTTTTCAGTTCCACCCCGGCAATGCTTACCTTCATATTCTTCATAATTCCACCTCATCAGAAAGGAACACCGGCCCGTCCTTGCAGACTCTTTTATTGTTCACCTGGGAATGCTCATCCTTTTCTGTCGATCTGACGACGCAGCCAAGGCAGGCGCCGATCCCGCAGGCCATCCTCTCCTCCAGAGAAAGATAACAGAGGATATTCTTTTCTGCCGCGTAGCTTTTCACCGCCCGCAGCATGGGCTTCGGTCCGCAGGCAAAAATCACATCTGCCGAAAGGCCCTCCGTACGCACCGCATCCAGTACATTTCCCCTGATGGCCGTGTCTCCGTTTTCCGACGCGCAGAATACCTTCCCGAAGGGAAGAAACTCCTGATCCATAAACGGTTTGTCCCGGTATCCCAGCACTGTCGTAACATCCCCGTTCTTCCCAAGGCTTCTGGCTGTATAAAGAAGGGGCGGTATCCCGATTCCTCCGCCCAGAAGGAGGAGGCGTTTCCCCTTCGCCACATCCATGGGATAGCCGTTTCCCAGCGGGCCCAGTACCGGCAGGCAGATCCCCTTATGATATCCGGAGAACTGCCTGGTCCCGGAAGAGGGTCCTGTCACCCTGTACACCAGCCTGAGACAGCCCTTCTCCGGATCCGCGTCGCAGATACTGATGGGCCTTGGCAGAAGCTTTGAGGCGTCTCTGGTATAGACGGACAGGAACTGTCCCGGCCGTGCCTCAGATGCGATCCTGTCTGTCTGCAGCCACATACTGAAGATATCTTTCCCGATTTCCTCCTGAGAGAGGATCCTGCAGTCTTCTTTGTATCTCATCTCAGGCCTCCCGGTGTGAAAGCGCCGCGGCGATATCCTCTTTCATGTCCAGAACGGCCTGCCTGGATGCATCCGCATAGGCGCTTTCCTGGAAGGCCGCGTATTTCTCCTGCCTGTATGCGGCGATGATCCCGCGGGAGGAATTAACGATAGCTCCCAGTCCGTCCGGGTGGAAGAAATGGACCAGGTCCGCTCCTTTTCCGCCCTGGGCGCCGTATCCGGGCACCAGGATAAAAGCCTTTGGCATGACGGCCCGGAGCACCTTCCCCATTTCCGGGTAGGTAGCCCCGACCACTGCTCCTACATAGCTGTATTCCTCACCCATAAGGGTGCTTCCCCACTCTGCCACCTTTTCTCCAACCCATTCATAGAGCGGGCGGCCTTCGATGAGCCTGTCCTGGAACTCTCCGCTGGAGGGGTTCGAGGTCTTGACCAGTATAAAGATGCCTTTCTTTTCTTCCCTGCATACCTCGAGGAAGGGCTTCACCCCGTCCGAACCCAGATAGGGATTTACGGTCGCGAAATCCTCGCCGAAGCCGGTGCAGACAGTGCTTCCCACCTGTACTTTTCCCAGATGGCCTGCTGCATAGGCGGCGGATGTGGAGCCGATATCGCCTCTCTTGATATCTCCGATGACTACAAGCCCTTTTTCTTTACAGTAATCCACCGTTTTCTTATAGGAGACAAGGCCCGGGACGCCGAACTGTTCATACATGGCGATCTGGGGCTTTACAGCAGGAATGATATCATAAACAGCATCCACAATGCCTTTGTTGAACTGCCATATTGCTTCTGCGGCTCCTTCCAGTGTCTCTCCGTATTCGGAAAACGCCTTCTCCTTTATAAAACCCGGAATGTAGGAAAGCATGGGATCCAGGCCGACTACAATGGGTGCCTGTGTCTTCCTGATTTTTTCGATCAGCCGGTTAATCATGTTTTTCCTCCCTGTATACGATTTTCCCATCACAGATGGTATATAGAATCCTTCCCTTTACCTTCCATCCATCGAAGGGGGTATTTTTCCCTTTGGAAAGGAATTGTTCCCTGTCGATAGTATACTCCTCTTTCACATCTGCCACAATAACATCCGCAGGACTTCCTTCTTTTAATGTGCCGCAGGAAAGCCCCAGGATCCTGGCAGGGTTCCAGCTCATTTTCTCCACCATCTGAAGGAGGGACAGGTGCCCTGCTTCCACAAGGCAGGTATAGATCAGCGGAAAGCTCGTCTCCAGCCCGACAATGCCGAAGGCCGCCGTTGCCATGGACCCGGATTTATCCTTCGGGGTATGCGGAGCGTGATCGGTGCTGATCACATCGATGCTCCCGTCCTGAAGCCCCTCGATGAGGGCCTGGACATCCTTTTTCGTGCGCAGAGGCGGGTTCATTTTATAGTTCGGATCGTCCCGGGGAATATCATCGGAGGTCAGAAGCAGGTGATGCGGGCAGACCTCCGCCGTAATATTGTCTTTTCCGGATTTTTTCACAGCCTGCATCATACGGACTGTGCCTTCTGTCGAGCAGTGGCACAGGTGGAGACGCGCTCCCGTCTCCAGGGCCAGGACAATATCCCTGGCGGCGATCACATCCTCCGCAGCGTTGCTGATACCGGGAAGCCGGAGCCTTCTGGCGTTCTCATCGTCATTCATGCAGCCCCTGCCCCGGAGATTGATATCCTCACAGTGGTCCAGGATCACGGCCTGGGCCTCTTTCGTAAGAAGCATGGCCGATTTCATCAAGGCACTGTTCATTACAGATTTCCCATCCTCGGAAAAAGCCCTGGCTCCAATCCCTGCCATCCCCGGAATATCTGCAAGACTCTCCCCGTTCTCTCCCTGTGTCAGGGCTCCGGCCTGAATTACATGGATTGGGGAAACCTGTGCTGCCTTGTTGATCACATAGCTCATTCTGTCCGGCGAGTCGATGACCGGTGAAGTATTCGGCATGGCGACAAGCGTTGTGACGCCTCCCCGTGCGGCAGCCCTGGCTCCGGTCAGGATGTCCTCCTTCTGTGTCTGTCCCGGGTCCCGGAGGTGTACATGCATATCTACAAGCCCGGGCATTACAAGGCATCCCCGGGCGTCTATCACCTTATCGTCTGCTTCCCTTCCGGAAAGATCCTTCCCCACTTCCAGGATCATGCCGCCGTCCATATACAGATCCCCGGTCATGTCTGTGTGCGTGGAAGCATCCACGATCCGCCCGTTCTTAATCAGAATTCCCATTCCTTTTTCCTCCCGTTGGATTTCTTCCATTCTATCACAAGTGCACGCTACTTGAAAACCACCATTTTATAGAAACAGTAACCGCAGTTTTTCTTTTTTCATCACTTTTTTTCTTTTTTCTTGACATTTTGGAATTTGGGCGATATAATCTGTTTAATAAAACAATTGTTTTTAGGATTATTTGATGTAAAAAGCTTTGAATCACTAGGTTTTAGAGATTATATTTACATGATATAGTCTGTAAAATCTGGTGATTTTTTTTCATCAGTATTCTTTTTTCATTTTTACAAACACATGGAGGTAACACAAATGAACAAGGGAACAGTAAAGTGGTTTAACGCAGAAAAAGGATATGGATTCATCACCGGCGAAGACGGCGCAGATGTTTTCGTTCACTTCTCTGCAATCAATGGCGAAGGCTTCAAGTCTCTGGAAGAAGGACAGGCCGTAACTTATGATCTTACCGAGGGTGCACGTGGCATGCAGGCTGCCAACGTAACCAAATTATGATCCACACAGAAGTTCGCGGATCTGAAGATTAAAGTACCAGGAAAGCGTTTCCGCAGTATGAAACGCTTTCTTTT
>JAFOJB010000126.1 GCA_017420455.1 Blautia sp. | reverse complement strand
GCTTTCTTTCCATTTCTCCAGAAGTCCCAGAACGAGGAGCAGCGGCTCTTCGTCCGTATTTCGGGCTTTCAGCGTACGTTCTGTCTCCTCGAAACGCTGAGCGCCAAGAGAGAGAAGCATTTCCTCTTTTGCGTACCGGGCGAAGGCAGTGCCAAGCTTTTCCAGCAGCAGACCTGCCAGAATATGGCATTCCTGACTGTCAGAGCTTTCTGCCATCGAAGAGAGGACAGAAAGCCAGCTGCCCCAGCCGGCCGCAGAACCATTTCCGTATTTTTCCATATCCTGCCGGCATTTTCGGAAAAGCATGTAATAATCCGTGAACGCCTCCGCAATCTCCCGGACAGCCAGATAAGAGAAAACCAGATCCTGGTCCACACGAATTTCCAGGCGCTCGCAGGAGAACAAAAGAGTCGACAGATCCTGCCATCCTCTGGCTGTGACATATTCGGTCGTTTCTTTATCCTGACGGACGATAAAAAAATGCTCCCTGTGAAAAGCAAGATATGAGAGGACCGCCCCATGCACGCCATCCTTCTGCGCGTAGGACATCCATACATCCAGGTCCGGCTGCACAGACAATGTGCGGAGCCTGTCCAGCACGGCAATATCATAATCTCTTGCAGAGCGGTTAAAGACGCGGGGATTTCCTGCGGCGACAATGACCCAGCCTTCCGGTATCTGCCAGGAACCGAATCTTTTTTTCTGAAGAAACTGCAGCATACAAGGCGCAAGTGTTTCCGACACACAGTTGATTTCGTCTATAAACAGGATCCCTTCGCGCTTTCCGGTATCCTCCATGCAGTCGTAGACGGAAGCCACGATTTCACTCAGAGTATATTCCGTCACGGTCACGGTTTTTCCGTTATATTCCCGGTCTGCAGGATGCGGAAGTCCCACGGCGCTCTGGCGCGTGTGATGTGTCATGTTGTAGGAGACAAGTCCAATGCCATATTCTGCAGCCAGCTGTTCTACGATGGCCGTTTTTCCGATCCCCGGCGGCCCCATAAGGAGGAGGGGGCGCTGCTGTACGGCAGGGATATAATAAGCACCGTCGTCATCTTTTTCCAGATAGGATCTTACCGTATTTCCAATAGTCTCTTTTGCCTGTCTGATATTCATGTCAAGTCTCCGGTGATCAGCAGATGTGCCCAGGAAGGCACCAGGCTGATATATTTGTTCTTTTCAAGAAACAGAAAAAAGGTCTCATAGTCCGGAGGATGCTCCGGATATACTCCATCCCCGTCGGTGATATAAAAAAGAGCTTTCAGATCCCGCAGCCGCCCGGCCTTCTGTTCCTCGTGTACATAGCGGAAAACAGGCCGGAAGTCGGTCCCTGCCCTGCCCTTTATCGTGATGTTCTGAATCATCTGCCGGAAGTCTTCCCGCGTGCGGAGCACATCAACATGCTGGACGGCAGAGTCGCACTGGATCAGACATACATAAATGTCCTCAGAGAAGTTTTCCCGTCCGCTCAGGATCTTCCAGGTTTCCAGCAGGAAGCGTTGTACTGTTTCGGTTTTACAGGAAGCGGAGGTATCGATGGCGATCACCAGAGTCTTCAGCCTGCATACTTCCCGGTATTCCAGAGGTTCTGTCAGGAAAAGACGGTTCTGCATGGAAAGGCCCGCCATATAGGAAATGAGGTCATAGCTTTCCGGATCCATCTCCAGAATCTCTTCTGTTTCCATGAACTGATACAGGATGCGGTGGTAGGCGTCTTTCGGGGAGTACTGCTGCTGCTTCAGCAGATCCCGCATCGGATACGTTTCTTCCCCTGAACCTGATGCAGCGCCGCGATGTCCTGCCCCATCCGGGCTTCCCTGATGGCCGGCGCCGCCAGTGCCGGTATCCGGGGAGGCTTCGCTGATCTGAAGCACATCTGCAAGCTGCTGAAAAAGCCTGTCAGCTGCTCTGCTTTCAAAAGGAACGGAAGAATCGTCCCCTGGAGAAAAAAGAGCTTTGTGTCCGTTTCGGAAAGACTGCCCCAGATACAGCAGGTAGAGGGAGGAGAAGGACGTCCTGTTTCTGGCAGCATCCTTCAGAAAAAAAGACGTTTCTTTTTCCCCGAACAGGCCGGCCTGCGCCAGCGCGTCAACCGCCTCCACGGCATCGCACCGGAGAAGAGCCTGCACGGCCGGCCGGATCCTCATGCGAAGATATTTCTCACAGGAGAGAAAAGGCGGTGATGTTCGATCCGGCTCATTCAGCCAGTAACATATGGCGGCCTGCAGTTTTTCCGCCGGCCGGTTTGCATGGAGAAAAATCTCACGAAAATCCCTGGTCATATCATTCCTCCGAAACGGATCGGGTCCGGTATCTGATGATAAAGAAAAGATACCACAACACCGCCTGATTCTCAACAGGCAATCGAGCCGGCTCCTCGCCCGTCCGCCTGATCACGCCCGTTCCCGGGATTCACTCACTGCCAAAGGTTTATAATTCCCTGACATGTGAGGCCGTGAACTGTAACGGCAGTACCCCGAAATGTGCTTTTTGCACTGGAATCATTGATAAATCGAGGCTTTTCAGGTATACTTATGAACATATGGGAACGCATGGAGATGGTTTTTTGTAATTGATAACTATAAAAATTGATTTTGGCTGTGTGCTATCGGACAAAAAGACAGGCAATTCGGGAAAGCTATGTCCGGAGCAATCTTAAGTAAAGGATCAGGTGATAAAAATGTTCTATCTCGTCAGACACGGAAAAACGGATTATTCAGAGAAAGATACGGGGATTTACCAGGGCTTTGGCGTGAATCTGGCTCCCCTGTCGGAAAAAGGCGTAGAGCAGGCAGAAAAAGCTGCTTCGAAACTGAAAAAGAAAAAGATCGATCTTATCATCTCTTCGCCATATACAAGGGCGCTGCAGACTGCAGCCATTATTTCCAGGAAGACAGGGGCCAGGATCATTGTCGAAACAGATCTTCATGAGTGGGTGGCAGATACAGAATACAGATATGTTGACAATGAGACAGCGGAAAAAAGGTATGAAAGCTATGTAAAGCACGACGGCGTCTATCCGGAGGGAAAGACAAAGAAGTGGGAAAGTAAGGATTCTCTGAAAAAACGAATGGATGCTGTATTGTCAAAGTACAGCGAATATGAGAATGTGGCGGTAGTGTGCCACGGAACCATTATAGAAGCTGCTTCTGGCGTCAGGCTGAAAACAGGAGGTGCTGCCGGGTATTCTCTGACAGAATAGAGATCATGAGAAGCGAAGAGAAAAAACAGAACACTGTAAATGATTTTTGCTGTGTGCCATCGG
>JAFOJB010000125.1 GCA_017420455.1 Blautia sp. | reverse complement strand
CCTGGCGCTTCGCACCTGAATTCCTCTTCTTGTGAAGTGACAGCTTTCGCAGTCCTGCCCGGATATGAGACCGGATTTTCCGTGCAGGCACGAAAATCCGGTCTCATATCCGGGCGGGCTGTGATTAGTAACATTGATTCAGAAATATCCATCCCGAATTACTTGTCTTTTTTTCCGATCGCACACAGCAAAAATCATTTACATAGTAAGATACCTGGCAGCAACAGCCTTCAGGCAGGCAGCCTGAGCGCAAGTCCGCTGTGCATCTGGCTGCGCTGCCGTCGGGAGCTGCCTGCAGAAAGCTTCCCGGTCCGCTGCGCAGAAAGAAAAAAGACCGGCGGGAAACCTGTCTTCTGGTTTTCCGCCGGTCCTTTTATATCTTCACTTCTATATTCTCGCTTATATATCTTCACTTCTGTCAGATCCGGCCGGGAGTGTTCAGCCCCCGATCACGCAGTGCAGCCCGGCGCGCTCCACCATCTGTTTCCAGGCGAGGAACTTCTCCTTCGGCGGCGTTTTTGCGTCTCCCATGGGATAAGGACGGCCAAAAGCAACATATTTATCATATCCCAGCCTGTGATAGGGAAGCAGGTGCATCTGCCTCACTCCCGGAAGACTGGCAGCAAACCCTGCGATCCCGCAGATTTCCTCGTCCGTGTCGTTGAAGCCGGGAATCACGGGCGTCCGGACAACCAGCTCGCAGGCGCCGGACTCCGCTACGCGGCGGGCGTTCTCCAGCATCAGGGAATTCTCTTTCCCCGTGAATTCCCGGTGCTTCTGGATATCCGTGTGCTTGATATCCATCAGATACTGGTCCAGATAGGGAAGAACCGCTTCGATCCGCTCGTAGGGAGCACAGGCCATGCTTTCCATTGCCGTAGAAAAACCTGCATCCTTTGCCGCGTGGAGAAGATCCCGGGCAAAGATATGCTGGCAGAGGCTTTCCCCGCCGGACAATGTAAGCCCTCCGAAGGATCTGCGATAATAGATCCGATCCTTTTCCACCGTTTCCATCACCTGTCCTACCGTCACATCCTCTCCCACAGTCCTCACTTTTCCGTTCTCGACCATGGTCTCGATCTCGAAGGACTGGGACTCCGGATTGCAGCACCAGCGGCAGCGGAGGACGCAGCCCTTCAGAAATACGATGGTCCGGATGCCGATCCCATCGTGGATGGAATAACGCTGGATGTCGAATATCCTTCCTTTTGTGTCAAAATATGTCATGATATTCCTCCAACCCCCGGACCTGTTAAAAATCCAGGCCCTGTTCGGTACGATTGATGATATCATCCTGAAGCGATTTGCTGAGTGTGGTAAACAACGCGGAATACCCTGCCACACGGACCACCAGATGCCGGTAGTTTTCCGGATGCTTCTGGGCATCCAGCAAGGTTTCCCTGTCAACGACATTGAACTGCATGTGCATACCCTTCTGGTCAAAGTAGGTGCGGATCAGGGATTCGAAATCATTCAGCCCCTTCTCGCCCTCCAGAGCAGAGGGATGGAATTTCTGATTCAGCAATGTTCCGTTGGAGGCGATCATATGATCGATCCTGGCCACAGAATTGGCTGTCGCTGTCGGTCCCTTTGTGTCATGGCCTGCCATCGGCCCGATTCCATCCGCCACAGGCGTATGGGCCAGACGTCCGTCCGGCGTGGCGCCGGTCTGCGCTCCTAAGGGCACGTTGGCAGAAACAGGATAAATTCCTGCCTGGAACTGCCCGCCTCTGGGATTCCGGTAATTCTGGATCGGCTTTGTATAAAGGTAAGCGCACTCCCGGGCAAAATAATCCACCTCCGGGATGTCGTTTCCATATTTCGGGACTCTCTCGATCATTTCCAGCAGATCGTCGAATTTCTTCTTCATTTCCGCCGGAACCTGGGTATGATAAAGGTTATGGACCACCTGGGCAATCTCCTTCTCGGAGAGAGGCTTTCCGCTCTTCTTCATATCCTCTGCGATATTCACGGTCATACTCTGGATGGCGGCCTCGTCAAAGCCGTTTCCGAAGTTCAGATCCAGCGCCTGTTTATATTCCTGCAGCGTCAGCTTTTTCTCCTCGTATACCAGTGTTTTGATGGCATAGAGAGAATCCGCCACATTGGCGATGCCGAAGCACTGGGGGCCGGTGAAATTGTAGACCGCGCCGCCCTGCTCTGTGGTCAGCCCCCGGCTGATGCAGTCGTCCACCATGCAGGAAAGCCAGGGAAGGGGAACCCTTTCCATGTGCGCCATATCGATGGAATTATCCGCGTTCACGAGAAGCATGATCTGGTATTCCATCTGCTTTTTGTAGGCATTCCAGAAATCCTCGAAGGTCTTAAAGTCCTCCAGCTCTCCGGTGGGGATTCCCACCTGTTCTCCCAGATCCTTTCCGTTGGAGAAGACCAGCTCCAGAGGACGGCACATGTTGAAGAAGGCGGCGTCATGCCAGCCCATGGTCTTCCCGCCCTTCTGGGGCTCCACGCAGCCGATGATGCAGTAATCCCGGGCGTCTTCCAGGGAAATGCCCCTGTTCATCATGGAAGGAATGATCACCTCGTCATTGTAATATGCCGGCAGCCCGATGCCTGTACGGGTAAGCCTGCAGGCCTCGTGCATCAGAGCATGGGGAGAAAGGTTCCACACACGGATCGAAAGCGAGGGAGCCGGCAGCCCCACATGATTCGAAGCCCAGATGCACATGAAGGAAAGATCATTTGTGGCGTCGATTCCTTCTGTCGTCTGCCCGCCCACGATCAGGTTCTGGAAAAGGCTGTAGCCTGCGAACCCCTTGGCGGAAGCAGCGTCACGGCATTTGTTCAGGTCGTTCAGCTTGACGAAGATACAGTCGATGAGCTCCTGTGCCTGATCCCTGGTGATCCTGCCTTCATCCAGATCCTTCTTATAATATGGATACATATACTGGTCGAAACGTCCCGGTGAGATGGAATGCCCGCTGGATTCCATCTGCAGAAGCTGCTGGATGAACCAGAAGCTCTGACAGGCTTCATAGAAGGAGGAGGCACCTTTTCCGGGAACACGGCTGCAGTTTTCGCTGATCTTCATCAGCTCCTGCCTTCTGACGGGATCTGCGGTATTCTCCGCCATTCTCTTTGCCAGAACGCTGTAACGGTTCGCGTAACGGATGACGGCGCGGCAGCTGATGATCATG
>JAFOJB010000124.1 GCA_017420455.1 Blautia sp. | reverse complement strand
TGACCTGTACCGGAAATACAAGCCTTTTGCTCCTCTTCTCAGCCTTCCGGACAGGAAGATGGCTTCCCTGGAAAAGCTTCTTTCTTTGCCTGAAAGAGAATTTTCCTCTGGTAAGGAATGCATTTCGATCTACCGGGAGTACGTGAAGCAGTTTGCGCTGCGCCTGGCTTTGAAGGAGGACTGGTCTGCAGAGAAGGATTCCTGTTCTCCCGCTCTTTTCGGACATAACAGGGAAGATCTTCTGGGTCTTTCCGGAGTAACTTCTCTTCTTTCTTTGTTCCAGCTCTCCGAGGATCGAGGAGATTTCCTTTCGGCGTCGGTAACGGAGGCGGAAAAGCGGCAGCTTTGTCTGGTCTTTTCCTATGCTCTTCCGTTTCCTGCCCTTGCTTTTGTGCGCTTTCCGGGAGGGAGCTTTTCCCTGTCCGGACATGAGGCGGCATTCTGCTTTGACATCTGCGAAAAGGGACTTCCTTTGTATTATACGAACTATAAAGAGTATGATTATATTCCCACAGAGGATACAGCTATGCCGAAAAGTCTTTCCCGTTTTCTGGATAAAAGTCTGAGGGTCTCCTGTAAACCGGAGAACTGCCGTACCTGGTTTCCCTGCAGCGATGATTTTCTGTCCTCACCGGAAAAGATCGGCGAGTTTCTCCGGCATTTTTTCCGCTATCTTTTTTCCTGAGAGCCCTGCATGTTTTCTCAGCGGTCTGTTTTCGTGTTTCAATCCTTACTGCTTTTCCGGGAAGCCGGCGGATTCGCCCATATCGAGGATCATGCAGGCAAGGAGATACTGCATTTTCTGACGGGCATCCTCCAGGTCGCAGCCCAGCAGTTCCTTGATATTATTCATGCGGTACAGAATGGTATTCCTGTGGATGAACATCTCTTCCGCCATGGTCTTTATGCTTCCGTCGTGCTTCAGATAGTTGGATAATGTGCAGATATAATCTCCATGATGCTTCCTGTCATGCTCCAGAAGGGGTTCGAGGAGGGTCTGCGCGTAATCCTTCAGGAGCATCCTGTCTTCTATGGAGTACAGCAGTCTGTAGATGCCCATGTCTGAGAAGCAGCACAGGCTCCTGTTGCTGCCGGCTGCCATTGCGGCGGCGGCCCTGGCTCTTTTGTAGGCGATATGAAGATTCGAGATATCCGGCACAACGTCGCTCAGTCCGATACAGATCTTCTGCTCCGGCAGTTTCTTTTTCAGCCTGGCCGCAAAAGCGTTCACGATCTCGCCGGTCTGTTCCTGGGTCAGCGCGTTCATGATAATTACAAAGTAGGAATCATAGTAAAAGAAATGTCCGTTGTGCGTCAGGTTTGTCAGATACAGCTGCAGACGGTAGGAGAGCCTTTTCCGTTCAACGGTATCCATCTTGTCCAGCTCTCCGGTGGTGACGACGGCTACCTGGAAGTTTCCGTCCAGGTCAAAATAGGGAAGGAGCTCCTTTACATAGTGATCCCTGGACTCCGGATTCTCGATGGCGTGGATGAGCGCTCCGGAAATCTGTTCGTCAGTTGTAGACTGGATGAAGACCCGGATACTGAGATCCTTGATCATATCCGCAAGGTACACCTTCCAGGGCACGGTAAGCAGGGGAAATCCGTTTTCATCGCAGAAATGGAGGACGGAATCCGGGATTTCCATAATATAGAACCCGGTATTCACGATCAGCCCGGAAGCGTTGTGCGTATAAAGATCCTCAGCAAGCTGCAGCAGTGCCTCTTCCGACTGGAATCCAAGTCCGGTGGTGACAGCCAGCTCTTTTCCGGAAAAATTCCTGATGATCGTCCGTTCCTCCAGAAGCAGCAGCCAGCTGATGGAATTGGACCAGCCATCCTTTCCGGCGGCCAGCTGCATCTTATACCTGTCTCCCGAAACCAGAAGCATATCTTCAATGGTAAATCCCATGTTTCACCCTCCAGATCCTGTTTTTGTGCTGCAGGCACAATTTCCGTGACGATATTCTTGTCTGCAGCATCTATGAAAATAATCTTTATATGATATGATAAAGACACAAAAGGAAAAGAAAAAGATTTAAAGACCATATATTTTGAATATATCAGGAGGTGTCTGTTATGTCAATCATCGGAACAGGAAACTACATTAACTACAAACCGGAGACAGAAATGCCTGCATGGGTACAGTCAGAGAGATATGAGTATTGTGATGGTTTTTATGAGGACTACACAGGAAAGAACAAAGGGCTGCTTCACCGGATCGCTCTTATGATCCTCTCCATTTTCTGAATTTATTCTGACATAAAGCTTCTCTTGAAAATGATCAGGAGCTGTGAACCAGGGGTTCGCAGCTCCTTTTTTACGATCTAAAACCTCCAGACGCACACCGTGCCTGCGCGAGTGCTGCCTGGAGGTTCTATCGCAATCGGACAGGGAGAAATGCACTCCCCCTGTCCGGTCCGCGATCCCGCTCATCTCATGGCACGCCCTTCGACGCCCCGTTCGCCGCCAGGTGTGCGCACGTGCAGGCATGGCGCACATCCGGAGGTTTTATCGCAATCGGACAGGAGAGAAATGCACTCCCCTGTCCGGTCCGCGATCCCGCTCATCTCATGGCACGCCCTTCGA
>JAFOJB010000123.1 GCA_017420455.1 Blautia sp. | reverse complement strand
TAGTCAAAGGTGGGGTCCTTTCCAAAGGTACAGTCTCCGGCAAAGCTCAGTGTGATGGAAACCGGTTCTGCTGGAATCGCTGTGTCTTCTTCCTGCAAGGTACCGGAATCAGAGGAGGAGTCTTCCAGGGAAGAGCCCTCCTGCAGTGTATCCGCATCGCTTGTGGAAGAGCCGTCGTCCTGTGCGCTGCCATCAACTTCGCCAGAAGTACCTGCCTCATCTTCCTGGGAGAGCAGGCCCTGCTCTTCGGCATCCTGCCTGGCAAGCCTTTCTTTCTCCAGGGCTTCCAGTGAGGCTTTCCTGTGCTTCGTGATCAGGGATGCGCTTCCGAGGACGATAAAAAGAAACAGGAAAAAGGCAACGACAAGCAATATTGCCCTGATCCGTTTTTTTTCTTTTCTGGCAGCCTCCAGCTTCTTTCGCTGCATCCTGGCGCGGCGTCTTGCGTCCCGTTCCTCTTCGGAAATCTGCGGTTCATAGCGTTCCTGCCGTTCTCTGTACTGTCCCCTGCCGGAGCCGGCGGCCTGACGCCGGGAAGAAGCGGCTCTGGAAGAAGAACCGGATGACGTGCCTCTGGAGGAAGCCGTTCGGGAAGAAGCAATTCTGGAGGAAGTGCGCCGGGAAGACCTGCCTCTGGAGGAAACGCGCCGGGATGTGTCATTTCTTTCAGAAGATTCCGGCAGGTCATCTCTGGCAGAGATATTCCCTGAGGATGCCCTTCTCGAAGAACGACTCCTCTCGGTTTCTGCTCTTCGGGAACGCGATCTGTTTGTTTCGGAATCTTCTCCTTCGGACTCTCTTTCAGAGGCGGCGCGTTTTCTGGAAGAAGACGGTCTGCCGGAGGCGTCTCTTTTCTCTGAAGCAGAAGCCTTTGCGGAGGAGCTGCGCCGGGAGGAGGCTCCTTTACGGGAAGAAGCTCTTCGTCCGGCGGAAGCGGATCTGCCGGAAGAACGCTCTTTGTCAGATGACCTTGAAGGCAGTGTAAGCTCCTCGTCCAGTTCATCCAGATCGAAGGAAAGGCTCCGGGCGGATTCCGGATCGAGGGAAAATTCGTCGGAAAACTCCTCTGTCCCGGAGGTTTTCCAGGTTCTGGGCGTTTTCAGGTTCGGAAATTTATCGGAAGGATTAGTCATTTGTAACCTCTCACTGATGTTCTGTGTTTTTCATATCTTATTCAGTATATGGATTTTTCTCAATTTCGTCAATAAGGAGCTTTTCAGATTTCACGGAGTCTGCTATACTTGTAAAAAGCAAAAGCTGCGGGCTGCGGCAGCTGACGCTAACGCAGCATAAGAGTGCAAGGTGGTACAGTAATTTCAAAAATGGTTGAGGATTGCGACAGTTATTTCTGTCGCAATCCTGAGACGGACCACCGGAACAGAATCTGGTTCAGAGCTGCGAAGCGGTGAGCCGGGGAACTGACATCTGACCGGATTGCGTCAGATAGCGGCGTGCGTCTGAAGCGGCATGCGTTTAAAGAAGAGGAGGACATCAAATGAAGAAACTGCGAATATGGCTGTCTGCACTGATGCTGGTACTGGCAGTGGGGATGCTTGGTTATGGCGGGATTTCCGCTTTTCTGGATGGAGGCGCCGTCTTCTCCCGTGTGGCAGGGGTACGGACAGCATCGGAGAAGCCGTCTGCGGCAAAGAAAAAGAAAAATTCCGGAAGCACTTCCAAGGCGTCGGATTCTTCCGGCAGTTCTTCTGTTAAAGTTAAAGAGGACGGAACCTATACAGGAAAGGAAGAGGTAGCAGCCTACATCCACGAATTCGGACATCTTCCTTCCAATTATATTACCAAAAACGAGGCAAAGGATCTTGGGTGGGACAGCCGTTCCGGAAATCTGGACGAGGTCGCTCCCGGGAAAAGCATCGGGGGGGATAAATTCGGAAATTATGAAGGACTTCTTCCGACAAAAAGCGGCAGGAAATATTACGAATGCGACATTGATTTCGAAGGCGGACGCAGGAATGCAAAGAGGATCATCTTTTCCAATGACGGACTGATCTACTATACAGAAGATCATTATGAGACCTTTGAGCAGCTGTATTGAGACTGCGGGCAGGAAACCCTGAGGGAAGACAACGGACCAGGGGCGGCAAACAACGCGGACCAGTATCGGCAAACAACGTGGGTCAGGGACGGATAATAACGCGGACCGGGGGTTGGAAAACGATACGGACCACGATTGGAAAACAACGCGGGCCGGGGTTGGAAGACAATGCGGATCAGGGTTGGAAAACAAGATGGACCAGGGGCGGAAGACAATACGGACCAGGGTTGAAAACAACGCGGCCCGGGTGTGGAAAAGAATTCGATCAGCAGGAGAACAGTAAGAATATCGCGGGTAAAATCGCGGGTATAACAGGAGGGGGTCCTGAAAAATGCAGACCATAGTGATAAGAGGCAGCAGATTTGAGAATATAAAGGAGATCCATGAGTTTCTGGCAGATGCGCTTTGCTTCCCGGATTATTACGGGAAGAACCTGGATGCCCTGCACGATGTTCTTGGGGAATTGCCCCGGACAGAAGAAGTGCAGTTTGTGGTTCTGTTTTCCGGGAAAATGGAGGAAAATCTGACAAGTAAGCTGGAAAAGCTTGTGATGGTCCTGGAGGACTCCGCCGCAGAGAATCCAAATCTGCAGGTGATCGCAGCAGATGAGAGAGAAGAATAATGCCTGCACTGCTGATATTTGCAGCAGATGAGAGAGAAGAATGATGCCTGCACTGCAGATAATTACGGCAGATGGAAGAGAAGAATGATGCCGGCTCTGCAGGTGCCTGCAGCAGAAGAAAAGGGGCTGTGAAAAAAGTCCTGTCCTGACCATCCATGCGCCTTATGGGATGCCTGAAATACAGACATTCCACAAGACGGGAGGGAAAGAACAGAAGTTTTTTCACAGCCCTTTTTTTCTGATATTATGGTTTTCTGATATTATGGCTCGGAAAGGGAGTACAGGTCCTGATAGAATTCCGGGTAGGAGATGTTCACGCAGTCCCCGTCGTGGATGGTAAGGACCCCGTCGCAGATCCCTCCGGCTACGGCCAGGGACATGGCGACCCGGTGATCCTTACAGGAATCCACCACCGCTCCATGCACCGGCGCGCCTCCATGAATGATCATGCCGTCCGGCTGTTCAGTGATGTCGACGCCCATTTTCTGCAGGTTTTCTGTCATCACCCTGATCCGGTCGGATTCCTTCACCCGGAGCTCGGATGCGTCACGGATGATGGTAGTGCCTTCTGCGAAGGCCGCCATGACAGCCACCATGGGGAGCTCATCGATGAGGGTGGGGATGATATCCCCCTCCACAACGGTGCCTCTCAGCGGGGAGGTTCTGACCAGCAGATCTGCGGTAGGTTCCCCTTCCCGGACTTCATTCAGCAGCGTGATATCCGCCCCCATGGCGCGGCATACCCTGAGAAAACCATCTCTGGTAGGATTGATCCCGACATTTTTCAGCAGGATCTCGCTGTTGGGGATGAGAAGACCTGCGGCGATAAAGTAGGCTGCAGAGGAAATATCTCCCGGCACCAGGACATCCCGCCCGACCAGGGTGGGTTCCGGCCGGATGGAGGCGGTGGTTCCCGCAGAATCCACCTCTGCGCCGAAATACTGCAGCATGATCTCGGTGTGGTTGCGGGAAAGCACCGGCTCTGTGACACTGGTCAGCCCGTCGGCGTACAATCCGGCAAGGAGCACACAGGATTTCACCTGGGCGGAGGCGACAGGGGAAGTGTAATGGATCCCATGTAAAGGCCGGCCGTTGATGAGGAGAGGAGCGCAGCCGTTTCCGGGCACGCTGGTGATATCCGCGCCCATCTGCCGCAGGGGATCGATCACCCGTTTCATGGGCCGCTTTTGTATGGAAGCATCGCCAGTCAGGGAGGAAGTGAAATCCTGACCGGAAAGGATGCCGGAGATCAGACGCATGGTGGTGCCGCTGTTGCCGACGTTCAGCACATCCCGGGGAGCAGAGAGACCGTGAAGCCCCTTCCCCTTCACCAGAACCTGGTCCTTCTCCTGGAGGATCTCGATCCCCATGGACGAAAAGCAGCTGATGGTAGACAGACAGTCGGCCCCGGTCAGAAAATGACGGATGCGGGTCTCTCCATGGGAGAGGGCTCCGAACATCACGGCGCGATGTGAGATGGATTTATCTCCGGGGACGCAGATTTCTCCCCGGAGGTTTTTCAGCTTCCTGATCTGCATAAAACCTCCCGCCTTATCTTTCGTAAATCGTGTAATTCCGTTTCCGGAGAAGAGCGGCTCCGTGATCCTTAGATTCGGCGTCGTAGAACTCCACCTTCAGAACTCCCTGTTCGAATTCCCGGTTATGGATGATCCCGATATTCTTGATGCTGATCTTCTCCATGGCCAGGATGGTGGCGATGGTGGCGATTCCGCCGGCTTCGTCCGCCAGATCGATATACAGGGTATGATCCTTCTTGATGGGGCCGTTGTCGAAGACATCGATAGAATCCCGGTAATTCCGGGAGCTTTCAAACATGTTGTAGATCGCGTCCGGGGAATGTTCGTCGATATCGCAGCGGATATTGATGAGCATGCGGATGTATTCGTCCAGAACGGAGGAGATATTTGCCTGGTTTTCCAGACAGATATGCTGCCACATGACCGGCGACGAGGAGGCGATCCTGGTGATATCCCGGAACCCGCCCGCTGCCAGAGTTTTCATATATTCTCCCTCATTATCCAGGTTCTTTACCAGATTCACCAGGGAAGAGGCGATGATATGGGGCAGGTGGCTGATGCCGGCGGTGATGTAGTCGTGTTCCTCCGGCGTGAGTACAATGGGGATGGCGCCCATATCATCCACCAGGGACTGGAATTCCCCGATCTTCTCCAGCGAGGTATCCACTCCGGGCGTGATGATGTAATAGGCGTTTTCCAGAATGCGTTCATTGGAGGCTTTGTAGCCGGATTTTTCCGATCCTGCCATGGGATGGCCGCCTATGAAGTTGTGGTCCAGATGCAGCTCCGCCGCTTTCTGGTGGATCCCGCCCTTTACACTGCCCACATCTGTGACGACGGTATGCTCCCCTATATATGGAGCGACGATTTCGAGATACAGAAGATTGAATTCCACAGGGGTACAGAGGAACAGGTAGTCAGAGTGCATGAAGTGTTCGTCCCTGATATCCGCCACGACGCCGTCGATGACGCCTTCGGACAGAGCAGCGGCCAGATTGTCCCTGTCGTTGTCAAAAGCCAGTATATGATAATCGGGGTGGGATTTTTTCAGCGCCTTTGAAATAGAGCCGCCGATCAGCCCGAGTCCGATAAAGCCGATGGTTTTCATGTGATCGTATTCCTTTCAGAGGGTAATGTTGCCCGGAAGCAGCAGTACCCGGCCGATGAAGCCATGAACTGCAGCACCCGGAAAAAAGCCGTTTTATTCAAGAATGTATTGTAAAAGATAAACCCGGAAAAGTCAAACAAAGCTTGTAAACTCCGGCGCAGAAAAAATGGCAAGCAAAATTGGTAATAATACTTGAATTATAGGAATTATTTTAGTACAATGTTGACATATAAGACATACAGGAGGTAATACAATATGGATGTTTATACAACTGACAAGATCAGAAACGTTGTCCTGTTAGGTCATGGCGGATGCGGCAAGACAACTCTTGCAGAGGCAATGGCTTATCTTGCAGGTATGACCAGCCGTCAGGGTAGAGTAGAAGATGGGAATACGATCAGCGATTTTGATAAAGAAGAGATCAAAAGACATTTTTCTATCTCCACAACGGTTATCCCGGTACCGTGGCAGAAATGCAAGGTCAATATTCTGGATACCCCGGGGTATTTTGATTTCGTCGGTGAGGTAGAGGAAGCTGTAGGCGCTGCTGATGCCGCTATCATCGTGATCTCCGGAAAAGCCGGTGTGCAGGTTGGCGCACAGAAGGCCTGGAACCTTTGCGAAAAATATAAACTGCCCAGAATGATCTTCGTGACAGACATGGATCTGGACGATGTCAGCTACAGACAGATCGTGGAGGATCTTACCGAGCTCTATGGCAAGAAGATCGCTCCCATTCATTTCCCGATCCGTGAGAACGAGAAATTTGTCGGCTATGTGAACGTTGTGAAACAGGCCGGCCGTAAGTTCGTAGATAAGAACGGCAAGCAGGAGTGCCCGGTTCCCGAGCATCTCCAGGAGTATCTGGACAAGTATCATGAGACCCTCATGGAAGCTGTCGCAGAGACCAGCGAGGAGTTCATGGACAGATATTTTGAAGGAGATACCTTCTCCGTGGAAGAGGTTTCCGCAGCACTGGCCGCTGAAGTACATGAGGCCGGCATCGTTCCCGTATGCATGGGATCACCTGTGAACCTTCGCGGCGTTTCCAACCTGCTGGACGATATCGTCAGCTTCTTCCCGGATCCCTCCATGCGTAAATGCAACGGGATCGAGCAGAAGACCAATGGCATCTTCGAAGCCAATTATGATTTCTCCAAGGCAAAATCCGCATATGTGTGGAAGACCATCGCAGATCCTTTCCTTGGAAAATACTCCCTCATCAAGGTCTGCTCCGGCGTCATCAAATCGGATGATACGCTTTACAATGTAGAGAAGGGCGAAGAGGAACGTCTGAACAAGATCTATGTCATGGAAGGCTCCAAGCCGATCGAGGTTCCCGAGCTTCATGCAGGAGATATCGGCGCCATCGCCAAGCTGAACAGCGTTACCACCGGGGATACCCTCGCTACCAAGGCCATGCCGATCGTCTATCCGAAGACAAAGATCTCTACTCCTTATACCTACAAGAGATATAAGGCAGTCAAGAAGGGCGAGGAGGATAAGGTCGCCCAGGCTCTTGCCAAGCTCATGAGCGAGGATAACACACTGAAGACCGTCAACGACGGCGCCAACCGTCAGAGCCTGATCTATGGTATCGGCGACCAGCAGCTGGATGTTGTCGTCAACAAGCTGAAGGATCGTTATAAGGTCGAGATCGAGCTCGACAGGCCGAAGGTTCCCTTCCGCGAGACCATCCGGAAGAATTCCGATGTAGAAGGAAAGCATAAGAAACAGTCCGGCGGTCATGGACAGTACGGCCATGTAAAGATGCGCTTCGAGCCCTCCGGAGATATGGAGAAACCCTATATCTTCGAGCAGGAAGTCGTAGGCGGCGCCGTTCCGAAGAACTACTTCCCGGCTGTTGAGAAGGGCGTGCAGGAATGCGTCCTGAAGGGACCGCTCGCTTCCTATCCGGTAGTTGGTCTGAAGGCTGTCCTTTATGATGGATCCTATCATCCGGTAGACTCTTCGGAAATGGCATTCAAGACTGCAGCCAGTCTTGCCTTCAAGAAGGGCTTTATGGATGCTTCCCCGGTTCTTCTGGAGCCCATCGTCTCCATGAAGGTCACTGTCCCGGATAAGTTCACCGGCGATGTCATGGGCGATCTGAACAAGCGCCGCGGCCGCGTGCTGGGAATGAACCCGGATCATCAGGGCAATACCATCATCGAGGCAGATGTCCCGATGCTTGAAATCTACGGATATTCTACCGATCTTCGTTCCATGACAGGCGGAAGCGGAGACTTTGAATATCAGTTCGCACGCTACGAGCAGGCTCCCTCCGAAATCCAGCAGAAGGAAATCGAAGCAAGAGCAAACGCAGAAGGCGAAGAGGAATAATACAATGTAAAAATGGGGCTGTGGAAATCCGGGCAGACAATGCCCGGGGTTCTCCACAGCCCTTTTTATTTCCGGGGGCAGGGGGGCAGACAAGGGGACGGTTCTTTTGTCTTTTTTAAAAGACAAAAGAACC